>NZ_JAKRMO010000022.1:0-57881 GCF_022346485.1 Brachybacterium sp. ACRRE
CCGCTCCACCCACACCCCCGTCGGCCCCGGCCGGCTCCACGAGCGAGGACCGCTCCGCGCGCGTCGCCGTGACCGTGTTCCCCGTGCTGATCCTCGCGGCCGCCGCGCTCGGCTTCTTCGTGCCGGCCACCGGCCAGGCGATCTCCGGGTACACGAACCTGTTCCTGGGCATCATCATGTTCGCGATGGGGCTCACGCTCACCATCCCCGACTTCACCCTCGTGCTGAAGCGGCCGCTGCCGGTGCTGATCGGGGTGCTCGCGCAGTACGTGGTGATGCCTCTCGTCGGCTTCGCCATCGCCTGGGTGCTGCAGCTGCCGCCCGAGCTCGCGGCCGGCGTGATCCTCGTGGGCTGCGCCCCCGGAGGCACCAGCTCGAACGTCATCAACTACCTCTCGAAGGCGGACACCGCGCTCTCGGTGACGATGACCTCGATCTCCACGCTCATCGCCCCGATCCTCACCCCTGTCCTGACCCTCTGGCTCGCCGGGGCGTACATGCCGCTGGATGCCGGGGAGATGGCCCTGAGCATCGTGAAGATGGTGCTGATCCCCGTGATCGCCGGCCTCGTGATCCGCCTCGTGCTCTCGCGCCTGGTGGACAGGATCCTGCCGGCCCTGCCGTGGGTGAGCGTCGCCGGCATCTCCCTGGTGGTCATCGCGGTGGTCTCCGGCAGCGCCGACCAGATCGTCTCCGCGGGCGCCCTCGTGCTGCTCGCGGTGGTGCTGCACAACGGCTTCGGCTACCTCCTGGGCTACTGGTTCGCGCGCGTGCTGCACCAGCCGATCCGCACCTCCCGCACCACCTCGATCGAGGTCGGCATGCAGAACTCGGGTCTCGCCGCCACGCTCGCCGCCCAGTACTTCAGCCCCGCCGCGGCGCTGCCCGGCGCCGTGTTCTCGATCTGGCACAACCTCTCCGGCGCGGTGCTCGCGATGTACTACCGGCGCACCGCGCAGCGCCAGGACGCGGACCCGCGGGACCGGCGCGCACCCGCCGGCTCGCGGTGACGCGGATCACCTCGCATCCGGCGGTGCAGAGAACGTGCTCGCAGCACCCGACGCTCCCCGCGCTGACCTGGTGCGATACGAGGGGCGCACAGGATCTGCACACCCTGGGGCGCCCTTCCCAGGAAACCCGTAGGGACGCTCCAGCGAATCTTGCAGACAGGCTGGTTATCTAGACCCAACGCGTTACCGGCGGCCGGGCCTTCTGAGGAGGTGGCCCCGCCACTGAAGCCGGAACGCGGGGGAAAGGGATGGCCCCGGCTCGTGGGGACGAGCCGGGGCGCTTTCTTTGTCGGGGGTCCTTCGGGCCTCACTCCACGGCGAGGGGCCGACGCGCATCGCGGCGCGTGCCGCGCACGCGGACCACCATCCCGGCCCACGCCACGGCGAGGGCGACCACACCCGCGAAGAAGACCAGGGTCAGCACCGGGTCCGAGCGCAGAAGATGCGGGATCAGCCGCCCCGGCGACAGGATCGCGAAGACGAACGCGATGCACGTGCCCAGGTAGGAGCCGATCATCCACACCCGGTGCGACGCGACGTTGCCGCGCCGGATGTTGACGACGCCCATCGTGATGGAGAACAGCGTCCACACCGCGAGCGCGTGCAGCCAGCTGAGCCCCTGCGGGTGGATGAAGAAGCTCGAGACGCAGGTGAGGACCATGGCGATCGCCCACGTGCGGCCGAGCCAGCGGTGCGCACGGTCGCGGTGGCGCCGGAAGATCTGGATCGGCCCCAGGGTGAGGACGATCAGCGCGCCGAGCGCGTGCAGGACGATGACGACGACGGGTGTGCCCATGGGCCGACGGTAATGTGACGGGCGACACGGCGCCATCAAGATAGCTGCTGGTCCTCGCACTATCCGACCGTCCCGGAGGTCCAGCTCGGCGGCGCCGGCGAGATCCGAGGGGGATCGCATGCTGCTGAACGAGCTGGCCCGCGCGAGCGGCACGAGCACCGCGAGCATCAAGTACTACCGGCGACAGCGGCTGCTCCCGCCCGGGCGACGGCTCACCACGACGCGCTTCGACTACGGACGCGAGCACCTCGAGCGCCTCGCGCTGATCCGCGCGCTGCGCGAGCTCGCCCATGCCCCCATCGAGGACATCCGGGCGCTCACCACCGTGATCGACGAGGGCCGACCGCTCGTGAAGGCCCTCGAGATCGCGCAGGCGATCGCGACGGGTCTGCCCGCCCGTCTGCACGAGGAGCCGCCGCCGGAGGACGAGGATCCGCGCGTGGCGGCTCTGATCGGGGCGATGGGCTGGGCCGACGTCGGCAGCGGTCCCCGCGTCGCCCTCGACCGGCTGCTCGGGGCGATGGGCGCCGAGGACGTCGCCGCGGACCTGCCCACCCTGCTGCGCTACGCCCGCCCGCTCGAGGAGATCGCGAGGGAGGACCTCGCGGGGATCCGCAGCGAGCCGCAGAGCGCGCGGGGCGCGTCGTCGGGTCCGTCGGCCAGCGCCTCGAGCGGCCCGAGCACCGATGCGATCGTGCGCCATGCGCTCATCGGCTCCCTCGCCTTCACCCAGCTGACGGTGGTGCTGCGGGCGCTCGCCCACGCCTCGGTGAGCCTCGAGGCCGGGGCCGTCGAGGGGCAGACTGGTCCCCATGGTGCCCACCCCTGATCCCACGTCCACCCTCCTGCAGTACCTGCGCGAAGCACGGGAGTCCCTGCTCTGGAAGCTCGACGGCCTGAGCGAGCGGGACCTGCGCCTGCCCCGCACCCCCACCGGCACCAACCTGCTGGGGCTGGTCAAGCACGTCGCGAACGTCGAGGCCGGCTACTTCTCCCTGGTCTCCCCCGAGCCGTACCCCCACCCGGAGGACCTGGTGCCGCTGGCCGCGGAGGAGACCGACCCGCTGGTCGACATGTACGCCGCGGCCGACGAGAGCGCGCAGCTCGTGGTCGCCCGCTACCGGCGCGTGCAGACCTTCGTCGACGAGGTCGTCGAGGCCCTGCCGCTCGAGACCACGGCCGAGGTCCCCTGGTGGCCGCGCAGCCGCCGCACGATCTCCCTGCACCGGATCCTCGTGCACGTCACCGCCGAGGTCTCCCGGCACGCGGGCCACGCGGACATCCTGCGCGAGAGCATCGACGGCGCCGCCGGCCTGCGCCGCGACAACTCGAATCTGCCCGCCGGCGAGGACTGGCCCGATTACAGGGCGCGGCTGGAGGCCATCGCCGATCGCTTCTGAGCATCCCGCCGCTGCGCACCCGGCCGCTCCGCGAGCGCCCGCTCGTAGGCGGAGCAGAGGCGGTCCAGCGCCGCCTCGAGCACGGGCGTCGGGGTGGCGATGACGAGCCGGGCGAAGCCCTCGCCCTCGGGGCCGAAGACGGCGCCCTCGTCGCAGTAGAGCATCGCCTCGCACGCGTGCAGGCGGGTCAGCTCCTCGTGCGGCAGTCCGAGGGCGCGCAGGTCGATCCACTGCAGGTACGTGCCCTCGAGGTCGCACACGCGCACCGCGGGCAGGCGCTCGGCGAAGATCTCGCGGACCCGGCGGTGGTTGCGGGCGACCAGCTCGTTCACCGCGTCCAGCCACGGCTCGGCGCGCGTGTACGCGGCCTCGCAGGCGACGGCCCCCAGCACGTTGGGGTTGTCGAAGCCGAGGTCGTCGCGGGCCTCGGTGAGCCGTGCGCGCAGTCCCGGGTCGGGGATGATCGCGTTGGCGATGCCGAGCCCGGCGAGGTTGAAGGACTTGCTGGGCGAGGTGAGGACGAGGGTCCGCTCGGCCAGCCGCGGGTCGATCGTCGGCGCGACCAGGTGCTCGTGGCCCTCCTGCACGAGGTCGGCGTGGATCTCGTCGCTGACCAGCAGCAGGTCGTTCTCCAGGACGATCCGGGCGATCTCCTCGAGCTCCCACCGCTCCCACACGCGGCCGGTCGGATTGTGCGGGCTGCACAGCAGCAGCATCGTCGTCGAGGGGTCCTTCGCGAGCTGCTCGAGCTCGTCGAGGTCGAGGCGGAAGCGCCCCGCGCTCTCGACCAGGGGGTTGCGCACGATGCGCCGCCCGCTCGAGGTGATCGACCGGTACATCGGGTAGTAGGCGGGGGTCTGCACGATGATGCCGTCACCGGGGGCGGTGAGCTCACGGATGGCCCAGGTGAACGCTGGGATCACGCCCGGCGTCACGCGGATCCAGTCGGGGTCGACGTCCCAGCCGTGGCGTCGGCGCATCCAGCCGGTGACGGCGCCCAGGTAGTGGTCGGTGGGGACGGTGTAGCCGAGGACGAGGCCGCGCGCGAGGGCGCCCTGGAGGGCGTCGATGATCTCGGGCGCATTGGCGAGGTCGAGGTCGGCGACGGAGAAGGGCGCGATGGGTGCGCCCGCCGTGTCGCGACATCGCTCCAGGTCGACGTCGGCGGTGCGCGCCGCCTCGCCCATCGCCGTCCACTTCGAGGAGCCCATGGACGTGCGGTCGACGAGGGTGTCGAGGTCGTACGCGGTCATGGCTCCTCCTGGTGCGCGGTGCGGGCGGGTGTGCGGATGGTGGGGTGGGGTGGGGATGGTCAGGCGGCGGCGACCACGGTGACCTCGATGAGCGCGCCCTTGGGCAGCGCGGCGACGGCGTAGGCCATGCGCGAGGGGTACGGCTCGGTGAAGAAGGTCCCGTACTCCTCGTTGACGGCGGCGAAGTCGTCGATGGAGTCGAGCAGCACGGTGACCTGCAGGGCCTTCTCGAGTCCGGAGCCGGCGGCCTCGAGGATCGCGCCGGCGTTGGTGAGCGCGCGGCGGGTCTGCTCGCGGATGCCGCCCTCGACGATCGCGCCGGTGGCGGGGTCCAGCGGGATCTGCCCGGAGACGAAGATCGTGTCGCCGTGGCGGACTGCTTGGGAGTAGGGGCCGATGGCGGAGGGGGCCTGGTCGGTGCTGATGGCCTGGGTCATGGGTGCTCTCCTGTGTGCGTGGTGGGACGGCGGAACGGTGGGCTGGTTCAGTGCCGCAGGTCGATGCCGAAGACGCGGCGGATCTGGGCGACGGCGTGACGGGTGAAGCGGACGTCGGACGGGGTGCTCGCGAAGGGCACGAAGAGGCCCGGATGGTCGGGGTGGGCGACGCGCCCGTGGCCGGCGCCGGGGGTGACGACGAAGCCGGCCTTCTCCATGCGCGTGAGCAGCTCGCGGCGGGTGGTGGGGTGGCGGGTGCCGCGGCCTCCACGGGCCGACCTCCCGGAGGCCTCGATCGCGGCGTCGAGCGCGTCCTCGTACTCCTCGGGGCGCACGGAGAGCGCGTAGCGGGCGGTGAACAGGCCGATCACGGCGTTCTCGGCACGGTGCACCTGGACCACGAGGTCGCCGCGCAGGAAGTGGTCGCTGGTGCCGGAGTCGGCGCTCCACGACTCCTCCGGGTCGGCCACGGCGAGCACGATGGTCTCGGTGGGGACGTCGGTGACGCCGACGGTGCGGATCGCGCCCTCGTCGATCGTGAGCGGGCGCAGGTTCGGGCGCGGGTCCTCGGGGACGAGGGAGTGCACGGCCTCGGCCGGAGGCGCCTGCGCGGGGCGTGGGAGCTCCACGGTGCGGGCGCGGCGGTGCGCGGGGAGGCGGTCGCCGGCCGACGGATCGCGCGGCGTCGGCGTGCTGCTCTCCGGGTGCTGCTGCTGGGGTCCATCCCGGTGCTCGCCCTGGTCATCGCCCGGGTCCGGGGCGCGGCGGCCGGTGGCGGTCCAGTCGACCGGGCGCACGCGCGCAGCGGGCGCGGGACGTCCCCGCAGCGCGGCCGGCGAGGGCGCGGCGGGACGCGGGAACGGCGCGGCGGGACGCGGGGTCCGGGGCTCCTTCGTGCTCATCGCGCCTCCTTCCGCCTCGGGCGTGCTGCTCGCGGGTGCTGTTCGTGCATGTCGCCTCCGGCGACCGCGCCAGTCTCTCGCATGGTCGGCCCGGACGCCCCTCATGTGTCCTCGTGAGTCGGGCACGGCTCCGGTAGCGTGGGCTCGGCCGTCGACCCCGTCGGGCCCGTCGGGCCCGCCCGTCCCGTCGGCCCGGTCCGTCACGTCGGCCCCGTCACCGCTTCGAAGGAGACCGCAGTGCAGCGCTTCCCCCATCGCCTCGCCGCCGCCCGTCGTCCCGTGTCCGTCGCGTGCGCGCTCGGCGCGGTGCTGGTGCTCGCCGCGGGCTGCGGCGGCGGGGACGGCGCGTCCGAGGGCGCGGACTCCCGTGCCGCGCAGTCCGACGGGGGCGGCTCGTCCGAGGCCTCCGGCGCGGGAGCATCCGACGGCGGCGCTGCGTCCGACGGCGGGTCGGACGGCTCGGGCGGCTCGAGCGGGGGCTCTTCGGCATCGGCCGAACCGATCGCCGTGACGCCGCCGGAGCAGAAGCCCGAGCTGACCGACGCGTGCACCGGTGAGGGGGCGTTCCTGGTCAACGACGAGAAGCCCAACGACCCGGCGCTGCCCAAGCGCGACGACCTGACGCTGAAGGTCTCGCTCGAGGACCTCACGGACGACGACGGCGCGGACCTCGTCGCGGACATCGACGGCACGGAGAGGCCGATCGAGACCGCGCACGTGGGCGACACGATCTCCGTGGACCAGTGGACGCTGTCGGTGACGAGCGTGTGCAAGGACTCCGTCGAGTTCGACCTCATCGACTGAGTGCACGGCGCCCACCGAAGCCCCCGACGACCTGCGATGATCCTCGTCCCATGACGACGCCCCGACCCTTCGACCTCGCGGCGATCGGCGCCGGCCTGCCCGTCGCCGCCGCGCGCGGGGAGCTCGCCGAGGCCGCACGGTCCGGTGCGCTCGTGGTCACGGCGCCTCCCGGCACCGGCAAGACCACGTTCGTGCCGCCGCTCGTGGCGGACCTCGTGCCCGGCCGTACCCTGGTCACCCAGCCGCGGCGCGTGGCCGTGCGCGCCGCGGCCCGACGCATCGCGCAGCTCGACGGATCGCGCCTCGGCGAGCGCGTGGGCCTCACCGTGCGCGGCGAGAGGCACGTCGGCCCGCAGACCCGTCTCGAGGTGCTCACTCCGGGCGTCCTGCTGCGCCGACTGCTCGCGGACCCTGAGCTCGAGGGCGTGGACGCGGTGATCCTCGACGAGGTGCACGAGCGCTCGCTCGACGGCGACCTGCTGCTGGGCATGCTCGCCGAGGTGCGGGCGCTGCGGGAGGACCTCACGGTGGTCGCGATGTCGGCGACGCTCGACGCCGCGCAGGTCGCGGACCTGATGGGCGGGGCGCGCGTGGTCGACGTCCCCGCTCCCCTGCATCCGCTGCGCATCGCGCACGAGCCCGGCACCGCCCCGCGGCTCGACGCCCGCGGCGTGACCCGGGAGTTCCTGGACCATCTCGCGCGCATCACCGTCGAGCACCGGGCGGAGGAGGACTGCGACGCCCTCGTGTTCGTGCCCGGCGCCCGGGAGGTCGACGAGCTGGTGCGCAGGATCCGCTCGCGCGCCCCCGACCTCGAGGTGCTGCCCCTGCACGGCCGTCTGCCCGCGCGCGAGCAGGACCGGGCCACGCGAGGGCGCGCACCGGAAGAGGCGGGAGAGGCTGGGGCCGATGCGGCGTCCCCCGGTCGCGTCGTCGTCTCCACCGCTCTCGCGGAGAGCTCCCTGACGGTGCCCGGCGTGCGCCTCGTCGTCGATGCGGGACTGTCCCGGGAGGTCCGACGGGACCGGGCGCGGGACATGACGGGCCTGGTCACCGTGAGCGCGTCACGGGCGAGCGCCGACCAGCGGGCGGGTCGCGCGGCGCGCCAGGGCCCGGGACTGGCGGTGCGCGCCTATTCCCCGACGGACGACGCGCGCATGCCCGCGATCTCCCCGCCGGAGATCGCTTCGGCGGACCTCACGGACGCCGCCCTGCTGGTCGCGGCGTGGGGGTCGCCGTGGGCGGCACCCAGTGACCCCGAGGAGGTCACGGGCGCGAGCGTCGGCGCGGCCGGGGAGCCCGCCCTGCTCCCCGGGCTGCCGCTGCTCACTCCCCCGCCCGCGGCCTCCGCGACTCGGGCCGTCGAGGTGCTCGCGGGACTCGGGCTCGTCGACACCGACGGCCGGGCGAACGCGCTGGGCAGGCGAGTCGCCCATCTGCCCGTCGGCGTGCGGGAGGCGCGCGCCCTGCTCGAGGGCTCCGAGCGCCTGGCCGCGCCCGAGGCGGTCGCGGAGGTGATCGCCGCGATCTCGGACGACCACCGCGCGCCCGACGCGGATCTGCCGCGCCTGCTGCGGGAGCTGCGCACGGGCCGTGCCCCCGGCGCTGACCGCTGGCGGCGCGAGGTCTCCCGCCTGCGCCGGATCGCTGAGGATGCGAGGGCGAGGAACGACACCACCCCGGCTCTCCCCCACGACCTCCCGGGCCAGGTCCTCGCGCTCGCGCGGCCCGAGCGGGTCGCCCGCCTCACCGCGAGCGGAGCACGCACCTACCTGCTGGCCGGCGGCACGCGCGCCGCACTGCCCGAGGGATCCGGCCTCACCGGCAGCAGCTGGCTCGCGATCGCAGAGGTGCAGCGGGCCGACGGGCGTGCGGCGGACGGCACGGGCGCCGTCATCCGCGCCGCCGCCCCGCTCGAGGAGGACTCGGCGCTAGACCTCGCCGGCCCGCTGCTGCGCGCGACGCGTCGGGCCCGGCTCGAGGGCGGGAAGGTCTCGGTGCGCGAGGAGCGCGCACTGGGCGCGATCGTGCTGCGCGCGACCCCGGTGGCCGCCACGGCGGACGACGTCGGCCCCGCCCGCGCCGCCCACCTCCGGGAGCACGGCCTCACCGCTCTGAGCTGGAGCGATTCCGCACGGACCCTTCGCTCGCGGCTCGCGCTGATCCATCGCGAACTCGGCGACCCCTGGCCCGCGATGGACGACGCCTCCCTGCTCACGTCCCTCGAGGCCTGGCTGCTGCCGGACCTGCTGCAGCTGCGCCCGGATGCCCCACTCTCGCGCCTGGACCTCACCGCCGCGCTGCGGCGCCTGCTGCCCTGGCCGGAGGCCGCGCGGCTGGACCAGCTCGCGCCGGAGCGGCTCGCCGTGCCGTCGGGGTCGACCGCGCGGATCGACTATCCCGACGCGTCGGCCGCAGCAGGATCATCGGATTCGACGGCGGCGGACGGATCGGGCAGGCCCGTCGTCGCGGTGAAGCTCCAGGAGCTCTTCGGTCTCGCGGAGACACCGCGCCTGGTCGACGGGAGGGTGCCCGTGCTCTTCCACCTGCTCTCCCCCGCGCGCAGGCCGCTCGCCGTCACCGACGACCTGCGCTCCTTCTGGGACGGTCCCTACCAGGACGTCCGCAAGGAGATGCGCGGGCGCTACCCCAAGCATCCCTGGCCCGAGGACCCGTGGACCGCTCCCGCGACGGCCCGCACCGCGCGGCGCCCGGAGGGGCGGGGCTAGAACGGCTCCCCAGCCGCGTAGATGTCCGCGAGGGCATCGATCTCGATCGTGTCGCCGGTGCGCAGGGTGATCCGCGGGATCTGGCCCAGGGAGAGGGCGAGCGGGAGCGGCACGTCGACGTCGTTCCCGCGGCCGTCGTCCGTCCGCCCGCGACCGTGGCAGACGCCGCAGCCGAGGAGTCCGACGGCGAGCGCGCGACGCGCGTCGAAGGCGAGGCGCGCGCGGATGTCCTCCTCCCCGCCGGGGCCGCCCTCGGCGCGGCAGGGCCGCAGCTCGTCGACCCCGGTCAGGGGACACATGCCGGGCCACCGGCTCGCGCGCGCGGGCAGGCCCTGCAGGTGCGGGACCCGCGGATCCGTGCCGGTGGGGAGCACGTCGAGGACGCCGTCGTGCACGTGCACGATCGCGACCTGCCCGGTCTCGCGGGCCGCGCAGCGCGCGATCTCCACGAGGTCCACATCCTCGTCGGCCCGTGCGCTCCCGAGGACGTCGGCCTCCCGCATGATCGCCACCGCCGGCTCGAACCAGCTGCGATCCGACGCGATCAGCGCGCCGGAGCCCGTGACCACTCCCGGACCCCAGACGGCCTGCAGGACCTGCTGCGAGCGCAGCCATTTGCGATCGTCCCGCCGCACCGGTTCGGGCACCGCGTCCTCGGCCCCCTCGGACGGTCCCGCCGGATCGACCGGGTCGAGCCCCGACGGGAGATCGGAGGGATCCGCAGGATCCAGCGGCTCCGGGCCCTCCGGCGAGGGCGCATCGATCGCGAGGAGGGAGCCGTCCTCGAGCTCCTCCACGGTGGGGACGACGGGCGCGGACGTCGGGATCACAGGACCCAGCGCCGGGATCAGCACGACCTCGCCGGGGAGCGCGAGCTCGTCGCGTGCGCGCTCGTTCGCGACCACCCGGCCCACCTCGGCACCGATCCCCGTCGGGACGGGCGGATGCTGCGCCTCATCGGACCCCGAGAACCCGTCGTCGAAGGGCACCGGCGGCACGTCGGCCTGCGGCCCCAGGGTCTCCGGGGCGGCGGTGCGCGGATCCGCGGTCACGGACACGCGGCCCACGCCGGCGATCTCGAACGAGAGCCGCTGCGTGCGCCAGGTCTGCGCGACATCGGTGACGAACCCGGGTTGGGCGTCCGTCGTGCTGCCTCCCTGCATCATGGTCCTTCCGCTCCGACCGGGAGGTCCCCCGACCTCCCGTCGTGAACCTAGCAAGCTCGCGCCCGTGCCGGGCGCGGAGGGATCGCATCCGCACGACGGAGCCGTACACTTCACAGCGTGCAGTGCCACCACTTCGATGCCGGCACCTGCCTCTCCTGCACCCTGATCCCCCTCCCTCACGACGAGCAGATCGCGCGTGCCCGGGACCGGTATCAGGAACTGCTGGCCCCCTTCGCCGCCGACCCGTCCGCTCCCGGTGCGGTCTGGCTGCCGCCCGTGCGCAGCGCCGACTCCGGCTTCCGGGCGACCGCGAAGATGGTCGCGACCGGCACCGCCGCAGATCCGGTGCTGGGCCTGCTCTCCGCCCCCGGGCGCGCGCCGGGAGGCCCGGGCGTCGACCTCGTGGACTGCCCGCTGTATCCGGAGGGCGTGCAGGAGCTGCTCGAGGACGTGCGCGCCCTGGTGCGGCGCGCCCAGATCCCTCCCTACGACGTGCCCCGGCGCCGCGGCGAGCTCAAGAACGTGCTGGTCACCGTCTCGCCAGACGGCGAGTTCATGCTGCGGCTCGTGCTGCGCAGCGAGAAGCCGCTGCCGAGGATCCGCGAGCATCTCCCCCGGCTGCTCGAGGCCCAGCCGCAGCTGCGCGTGATCAGCGCGAACATCCATCCTGAGCACAAGGCGGTCCTCGACGGGCCGACCGAGATCCACCTCGCCGGCGACGCCGCCCTGCGGATGCGCATGGCGGGCCCGACGGACGCGCGGACGGACGGGCCCGCGCTCCCCGCCGGGCCAGGTCGCGCGATCACGCTGCAGGTGCGGCCGCGCTCCTTCGTGCAGACCAACTCCTCGGTCGCCGCGCAGCTCTATGCGCAGGTGGGAGCGTGGATCGACGAGATCGACCCCGCGAGTGTGTGGGACCTGTACTGCGGCGTCGGGGGTTTCGCCCTCCACTGCGCGCAGGACGCCGACGCTCCGGGGGCGCGCGAGGTGATCGGTGTGGAGATCTCCCCCGAGGCGATCGACTCCGCCCGGGCGGCCGCCGCCGAGGCCCATCTCTCTGCGACCTTCCACGCGGACGACGCGACGGCGTGGGCGGTCCGCGAGGCGGAGGGGTCCGGTCCGCCGCAGGCCGTGATCGTGAATCCTCCGCGCCGCGGCATCGGCGAGCGCCTCGCCGGCTTCCTCGAGCACTCGGGCGTCCGCGACGTCGCCTACTCCAGCTGCAACCCCCGCACCCTGGCGACGGACCTCGCGGCCATGCCCTCCTACCGGATCGCCGCCGCGCGGCTGGTGGACATGTTCCCCCACACCGCGCACGACGAGGTGCTCGTGCGGCTGCGCCGGGTCGCCTGAGCGCGAGTCGTCCGGCACCTCGGAGAGCGGGTGCACGAGCTCGGCGCCGCGTGGAACAGTGGGCGGTGAGCACATCACCGCCACGCCCGTCGAGGAGGTCGAGCGCCATGGATGCAGCATCCGCATCGCGACCGGAGGACCCGCAGGACCCGGGAGCCCCGGCAGTGGGGTCCAGCCCCCGCACCGTCGCCGGGGCCGAGGCCTCGCCGCCGCCCCAGGACGGTCCTCTCCCCCTGCTCGCCGCGCTCTTCGCCGAGCAGATGGCGCGCCAGCGCATCGCCGACGACGGCGGGGCCCACCACGGCGCCATGCCCGACGTCCTCCTGGATCCCACCCATGTGGAGGGTCCGCTGCTGGCCGAGCTCGATCGCATGTCGATCGAGATCCCGCGCGTGGAGGCGTGGGGGACGTTCCACGGCATCGAGGCGATCGACGGCGGCTTCGCCGTCCTGCTCGACGACGACCGGGTCGAGATCCCCGCCGACATGCGACTGCACGTCACCGAGCGCGCCTATCGCCAGGCGGGCGGCGCCGATGTCCGCCAGTACCCGCCCGAGGAGATCGAGCGCCGGCGCACCGAGGCGGACCCCGCGGCCGTCCTCTTCGAGGCGAGGGACGACGAGGCTCCTGCCCCGTAGGATCGCCGGGTGAGCATCCCCGACGACTCCCCTGCTCCTGACCTCGCCGCACGCATCCACGTGCTGTCGCTGGGCGGCACGATCTTCATGACCGCGGCGGACGGCGCGGGCGCCGCACCGGGTGCGGGAGGCGCGGACGTCGTCGCCGCCGGCCTTCCCGCGGGCGTCGAGGTCACGCACGAGGAGGTCGCGAACATCGGGTCGCCGTCGGTGCGGCCCGGTCACCTGGGTGCCGTGCTCGAGCGGGCCCGGACCGCGGTCGACACGGGCGCGCGCGGGGTGGTCCTCACGCACGGCACCGACACCCTCGAGGAATCCGCCTTCGTGCTCGACGCGCTCTGGGACCGCGACGCCCCGCTCGTGCTCACCGGTGCGATGCGCCCGTCGGACGCACCGGGGGCCGACGGGCCCGCGAACGTGCGCGATGCGATCCGCGCGGCCGCCGCGCCCGCGCTGCGCGGGCTCGGCGCGCTCGCGGTCTTCGACGGCGCGGCCCACCTGGGTGCCCGCGTGCGCAAGCTGTCCTCGCGCTCCGTGAGCGCCTTCGGCTCCGTGCCCGCGGGCGCCCTCGCGATCATCGACGAGAGCACGCGGCTGCTGCAGCGGCCCGCAGCGGCCGCGACGCACGCCGCCGATCACCCGCTCGTGCGCCTGCTCGCAGGGGCGTCGGCGGGAACGTCGGCAGATCCCTCGGCCGGACCCTCGGCCGATCCGACCACCGCCGGCCGTCCCGAGCTCCCGGACCCGCTGCCCCGCGTCCCGGTGATCTCCCTGGGCATCGGCGACGAGGGCGAGATCCTCGACGTTCTGCCCCACGACTCGATCGCCGGCCTCGTGGTGGACGGCGCCGGCATGGGGCATGTGCCCGCGGGGGCGATGCCGAGGCTGCGGCGCCTCGTCGCCGAGGGCGTTCCGGTGGTCGTCGCGACCCGGATCCCCGACGGCGGCACCTCGACCCACCACTACTCCTACCCGGGCAGCGAGGTCGATCTGCTCGCGAGCGGCTGCCTGATGGCGGGCGTGCTCCCGGCCCACAAGGCGCGTCTGCTGCTGCAGCTCGCACTCGCCCGGGGACTCTCCGCAGCGGGCATCGGCGAGGCGTTCGCGCTGTTCGCCCCCTGACGCCGCCGCGCCCGGGGCGTCCACGCGGCGTCGTCGACCCGCGGGCCGCATCCCGGCCGTGTCTCGTCCGCCGTTCCCCGGCTCACCCCGCCCTGACGCTCGTCGTGCGAGGGTGGGAGACTGGCCCCATACGCCACACCTGGGTGGGCCATTCGATGCGGTATCGGCCCGACGCCGCCCCGCCCGGGACGCGATCTGGAGGAGGCACCCCATGGCACTGCCCGCCGACCCGGCACCGGAGCTGCAGGAGTACGCGCATCCCGAGAAGCTCGTGACCACCGCGTGGCTCGCCGATCACCTCGGCGAGGACGGCCTGGTGGTCGTGGAGTCCGACGAGGACGTCCTGCTGTACGACACCGGGCACATCCCCGGCGCCGTGAAGATCGACTGGCACCTGGATCTCAACGACCCGGTGACCCGCGACTACGTGGACGGCGAGGGCTTCGCCGCGCTCATGAGCCGCGCCGGCATCACGTCGGACACGACCGTCGTCGTCTACGGCGACAAGTCGAACTGGTGGGCCGCCTACGCCCTGTGGGTCTTCGAGCTCTTCGGCCATGCCGACGTGCGCCTGCTCGACGGCGGCCGCGCCCTCTGGCAGTCCGAGGGCCGTGAGCTGACCCGCGAGGTCCCGCAGCCCGCGGCGACGGAGTACCCGGTGCTCGAGCGTCACGACGAGGCCTCCCGCGCCTTCCGCGACGACGTGCTCGCCTTCCTGGGCGGGCAGCTCGTGGACGTGCGCTCCCCGCAGGAGTACACGGGCGAGCGCCTGCACATGCCCGACTTCCCGCAGGAGGGCGCCGTGCGCGGCGGCCACATCCCCGGCGCGAGCTCCGTGCCGTGGGCGAAGGCCGCCCGCGAGGACGGCCGCTTCAAGCCGCGCGCCGAGCTCGAGTCCGTCTACCTGCAGGAGCAGGGCCTGGATCCCGCCGCGCCCGTCATCGCCTACTGCCGCATCGGCGAGCGCTCGAGCCACTCGTGGTTCGCGCTGAAGTACCTGCTGGGCTTCGCCGATGTGAAGAACTACGACGGCTCGTGGACCGAGTGGGGCAACAGCGTGCGCGTCCCGATCGTCACCGGCTCCGAGCCGGGCGAGGTGCCCGCCCGATGACGGCCGCCTCCGGCGACGCGACCGCATCCGACGGCCCCGCCGACCAGGGGACGAGCGCGCCCCTCCCGGAGGCGTTCGCGGAGATCGTCGACGACTTCCACGCGGTCTCCGGCAATGATCGCGTGCAGATGCTGCTCGAGTTCGCCGACGACCTCCCCGAGCTGCCCGAGCGCTACCGGGACCACCCCGAGCTGCTCGAGCCGGTGCCCGAGTGCCAGTCGCCCATCTTCGTCATCACGGAGGTCGACGGCCAGGGCGAGGACGCCCCGGCGCGCCTGTTCTTCTCGGCCCCGCCCGAGGCGCCGACCACGCGCGGCTTCGCGGGCATCCTCGCCGCGGGCCTCGAGGGGCTCACCGTCGGCCAGATCCGGGCGGTCCCGGCCGACGTCACCGAGAACCTGGGGCTCGCCGAGGTCGTGAGCCCGCTGCGCCTGCGCGGCATGGCCGGGATGCTGGGGCGCATCAAGCGCCAGCTCGGCGAGAAGGCCGGCCTGCAGTAGTCGTCCCCCGTCGTCCCCGAGCGGCGGATGTCGTGATCCGTCCGCTCTTGTCCGGACACAGCGAGCGGCCCGCACCGACCGAAGTCGGCGCGGGCCGCTGCACATCGACACCTCGGACCCCCACCCGAGGCGTCTGGTACCAGGCCGTGCCTGTACGACTGGGAACTATAGGTTTCCGGACGGTCGATCCACCAGTGGCGCAGACCACTGCGAGGGTGATGTCGCAGGTCACCTCGCCTTCATAACTTTTGAGTCCGGATCGCACGGCGACCGGCGGGGCGTGCCGGACCCCCTCGTCGACGTGCTCGTCCGCGTCCCTCCTGGTCGTCCCGGCCTGTCGCGACGGCCGACGGCGCCGCTCCCGGTCCAGCCCGCGACGACCCGGCACCCGTCGGCCGCGACCCTGCCAGACTCGCACCATGTCCGATCACCTCTCCCCCGCCCGCCGATCCGCGCCGGAGCCCGCTGGAGCGCCCCGGCCCGAGCCTTCGTCCGCGCCCGCGCCTGCACCCGCGCCCGTGTCCGCACCTGCGCCCGAGGGCCCGTGGTCGCGCGCGGTGAGCGCCGCCGGTCTCCTGCGCGACGGCGAGGTGCGGCCGACGATCTTCGCGCACATGTCAGCCCTCGCCGCGGCGCACGGCGCGATGAACCTGGGCCAGGGCTTCCCCGACACCGATCCTCCGGAGGTCGTCGCCGAGTCCGCGGTGGCGGCGATCCGCGAGGGGGCGAACCAGTACCCGCCGGGCGCCGGGGTGCCCGCCCTGCGCGAGGCGATCGCCGCGCACCAGGAGCGCTTCTACGGTCTGCGCTGGGACGCGGCGAGCGAGGTGCTCGTGACGGCGGGAGCGACCGAGGCCCTCGCCGCGTCGCTCCTCGCGCTCGTGCGGCCGGGCGACGAGGTGCTCACGCTCGCCCCGTTCTACGACGCCTACGCGGCGGTGATCGCCCTGGCGGGCGGCGTGCACCGGACCGTGCCGATCCGCCGCGAGAGCGTCGCGGACGACGGAGGCGACATGGCCGACGGACAGGACGGGGCCGACAGTGCGCGGGCGCGCCTGCGCGTGGACCCCGACGAGCTGCGGGCGGCGATCACCGACCGCACGCGCGTGGTGCTCGTGAACTCCCCGCACAATCCCACGGGGATGGTGCTGGACGCCCGGACGCTGCAGGTCATCGTCGATGCCGCCGCGGAGCACGACGCGTTCGTGCTCACCGACGAGGTCTACGAGCACCTCGTCTTCGAGGGCGAGCACGTGCCCGTCGCGTCCCTGCCCGGCGCCCGGGAGCGCACGATCTCCGTGGGATCGGCCGGCAAGACGCTCTCCGTGACGGGCTGGAAGATCGGCTGGGTGACGGCGCCGGCGCCGATCCTCGAGGCGGTCACCGGCGTCAAGCAGTGGCTCACGTACGCCTCGGGCACGCCCTTCCAGGGAGCGGTCGCGCGGGGCCTCGCCATGGCCGACGAGGATTTCGCGGCGATCGCCGAGGACCTGCGCGAGCGCCGGGACCTGCTGGTCACGGCGCTCGATCGGATCGGGCTGCCCCTCGTCGTCGCGGAGTCCGGCTACTTCGTGCTCGCCGATCTCGCGCCGCTGGGAGCGCACGACGCCGCCGAGCTCTGCGACCGTCTGCCCGAGGAGGCCGGGGTGGCCGCGATCCCCGTCAGCGCCTTCCTGCCCGAGGGCGAGGCCGGGCAGTGGCGCAGCTGGGCGCGCCTGGCGTTCTGCAAGGACCGTGCGACGCTCGAGGAGGCCGGGCGGCGCCTGGCCGCATGGGCCGAGGGCGTCCGCGCGGGCTGAACGGGCACCGCGCGGGCCGCTCCGCGTCCCGCCGTCACTTCCCGGCGACGAATGCCGGGTCGGTGTCGAAGTCGACGAGTCCGGACACCTTGAAGGTGCCGTCGCCCTTGTCGGAGTCCGGGACCAGGAACGGCATGTCGTAGGTGACGGAGGCGCCGTCGTAGATCTGCTCGGCGTCGAGGTAGTCGTGCTCGGTCGTGGCGTACGTGTACTCGTACCCCTTGCCGTCCGCGCTCACGTAGGAGACGGTGGCGTCAAAGTTCGCCGTCGCGCTCCCGTCGCCGTGATACGTGATCGTCACCGGGACCAGGATGTACTTCTGTCCGCTCGGCGCCTTGTCGTTGTACTGGTCGGCCTTCGCGATGGCCTCGTCGGCATCGAAGTTCGCCTTCCCGAGCTTCACGTCGAGCTCCCCGCCGTCGACCGCCTCCACGGTGACCGTGCTGCCCGCGGGCAGGGGGTCGCTGCGGGTGCCGCGCGCGGAGGAGGAACCGCCCCCGGCGTCGTCGGACGCGGTCGCGTCCTCACTGGGCTCGTCGGAGTCGCTGGGCTCGTCGGATGCGGCGGTCTCCTCGGGCTCGCTCGTCTGCTCCTGCGTGGCGGGGCCCGACGTCGGCTCCGGATCATCGCCGCCCGCCAGGGCGAACACCACGATGATCGCGATGACGGCGAGAAGCGCGAGGACCGCGCAGCCGCCGCAGCCGATGAACCACCACTTCTTCGACCCGCCGCCGCTGCCCTGCTGCTGGATGCTCGAGAAGCCGTCGCCGCCCCCGCCGTACGCGGGCGCGCTCGAGGCGCCCGTGGTCGTGCCGTAGGGGTTCGCGGAGGCCGACGAGCCGGGGCTCGTGGGCGGCGCGGGATACCCGCCGCCTGCCGTGCCGTAGTCGGGGTTCGCCGAGCCGTAGCCGCCGTATCCGGAGCTCTGGGCGCCGTAGCCGGCGCCTGGGTCGCCATAGCCCGTGCCCGGGTCGCCGTAGTTCGTGCCCTGGTCGCCGTAGTTCGTGCCCTGGTCGCCGTAGCCGGAGCCCGCTGAGCCGTACCCGGATCCCGCGTTGGAGGAGTCGTAGCCGGTGTTCTGGGCGCCGTAGCCCTCTCCGGCCGGAGCGTAGCCGGACCCCTGGTCGCCGTAGCCGGAGGGCTGGGCGCCGTAGCCGGTGTTCGCCGAGCCGTAGGCGCCGTCGGCCGAGCCGAAGTCCTGGCCGAAGCCCTGCTGCTGCCCGTCGGGCGGGCCCGCGGCGCCGTCGCCCTGGCCATCGCCCTGCGGGGCCGAGCCCCATCCGTTCTGACCGGGATTCTGCGGTGGTTGCGTCATCGTGTCGCGCGGCGCCGAACGGCCCCGCCCCTCCTCTCAGCACCTGTGCCGACGAGGTCCACGGCACTCTGAGAGGCTATTGTGCCCCAGCGCACACCGGCGCCGCGACCGGATGCGCCACCCGGCGCCGCCCCCTGCGGAGCGGCCCCGAGCGTCGCCGGGTCCCGGTGTCCGCCTGCGGCCCGAACGGCCCCCGGCGGTCGGGTGCCGTCAGCGGGTGAAGCGGTCCCCGTGGAAGGGCGCGCCGACGACCTCGCGGCTCACGCCGGTCTGGTCGAGGTACGGGGTGAGCCCGCCGCGGTGGCGCGGGTAGCCCGCGCCGAGGATCATCGCCAGGTCGATCTGCTCGGGGCGCTCGACGACGCCCTCGTCGAGCATCAGCCCGGTCTCCTCGGCGAGCCCGCGCAGCACGCGGTCCAGGAGCGCGTCGCCGACGGCGGCCGACCCGTCCTCCGAGGTCCCGCCGGAGAAGGCGGCCCGCAGCGCGTCGGAGACCTGCGGATGGACCTGCGAGCGGTCGCGCACCGTGCCCGCCTCGCCGGAGTCGAGCAGGCGCGTGAGGCCCGTGGAGACCGGGAAGCGCTCGGTGCCCAGCTGCTCGCCGAGGACCTTTCCCACGTGGTCGGCGACGCCGATGCCCACGAGGTCGAGCAGCTCGAAGGGCCGCATCGGCAGGCCGAAGGGGTCCAGGGAGGCGTCGACGGCGGCGAGGTCGGCGCCCTGATCGGCCGAGCGCAGCACCTCGCTGAGCACGCGGAACAGCAGACGGTTCACGATGAACCCGGGCGCGTCCGCGCTCTCGACGGCGAACTTCCCGCAGCGCCGCACCACCTCGTGACCGGTCGCGAGGACCGCGGGGTCGGTGCGCTCGGTGCGCACCACCTCGACGAGCGGCATCTTCGCGACGGGGTTGAAGAAGTGCAGGCCGACGACCCGCTCGGGGTGGGCCAGGTCTTCGCTCATCGCGGCCACCGACAGCGAGGAGGTGTTCGTGACCAGCAGGGCCGACGGATCGAGGACGCCCTCGAGCTCCCCCAGCACGCTCTTCTTGATCGCGAGGACCTCGGGGACCGCCTCGAGCACGAGATCGCAGTCGGCGAGGTCGGAGACATCGGCGGTCGCGCTCAGCAGCTCGGAGACGGAGCGGGCGGACTGCTCGTCGAGCTTCCCGCGGGAGGCCGCCTGGGCGATCACGTCGCGGGCGTGCGCGAGGCCCTTCTGGGCGATGTCCTCGTCGAGGTCGCGCAGGGTGACGGGCACCTGCAGGCCGAGGGCGAGCTGCGCGGCGATCTGGGATGCCATGAGGCCCGCTCCGGCCACGCCCACGCGGCGGATCTCGCGGGCGCCCTCGACCGGGCGGCGCCCGGGCTTGCCGCGGCGCAGCAGCTCGGCCGCGTACAGCGACCCGGCGGCGGCATCGGAGTCGGCGAGGCCCACGATGGCCTGGCGCTCCGCGGCCAGGGACTGCTCGAGGCTCGATCCGGGCAGGGCCTCGAGGATGCCGAGCGTGCGCTTGAGCGAGGGAGCGCCCGCGGCCTCCATGCGCTCGGCCCATGCGCGACGGGTCTCGGCGGGGCTGTGCGGGGCGTCCAGCGCGTCGAGCAGCGTCCGGGCGCGATCGGATCCCGCGGCGGGGATCGGATCGGGGCGGGCCGACGGGTCGATGCCGCCGTCGGCGATGCGGCCGGCGAGGTGGTCGAGGGCCGCGTCGAGGTCCTCGACCAGTGCCTCGACGATGCCGAGCTCGTGGGCCGCGGAGGCGCTGAGCTGCTTGTCGCGGGCGGGGTCCTCGAGGATCACGCGGACGGCGTCGGCAGGGTCGATGACGGACTGCAGGAGGGTGGTGCCGCCCCATCCGGGCAGGATCCCGAGGCTCGTCTCGGGCAGGCCGATGCCGCGGACCGTGGGGCCGGCGGTGCGGATGTCGGCCATGAGCGCGACCTCGAGGCCGCCGCCGAGGGCAGCGCCGTTGAGGTGGGCGAGCACCGGGACCGCGGCGCCGCGCATGCGGACCTGCAGGTCGTGCGCGCGGTGGGTCATGGGGTCGACGGCCTCGCGTCCGGCGGGATCGGCGAACATCGAGAGGTCGGCGCCGGCGAGGAAGACCCTGCCCGTGCCGGTGAGCGCGATCGCCTGGATCTCGCCGGCCTCAGCCCGGGCGAGCGCCTCCGTGAGCGCCGAGTCGACGTTCTCGAGCGACTGCGGCCCGAGTGTCGCGGGCCGGGTCTCGCCCTCCGGCGGGGCGAAGGTGAGGACGGCGATCGTGCCGATCCCCTCGTGCTCGCGGTCCTCGACGAGGACGCGGGTGACGTGCTCGGTGTACGCGGGGACGCTGCCGGAGTGCGCGGTGGTGGGGGCCATGGCCAGCCTTTCGGGGGTCTTCTCGTCGTCGAGGCGCCGTACGTCATCGAGGCGCTGATTCCTGATACCGACGGTTTCAGGTACAGCATGCCGCAGGCGGGCCGGGAGTGTCCAACGAGGCGGAGAGCGACGACGGGGAGCGCCGCATGTGCGGCACTCCCCGCGGGGCGCCCCGTATGCGGCGCTCCCCGTCGGACCGACGGCCGGATGCTCAGGCCCGGACGGTGACCTCCAGGTCCCCGCGCAGCGAGAACGGCCCCGCGCTGATCGTGACGTCGCCGGTCACGGTCGCCGCCTCGGCATCGGCCGGCGCGGTGACGCGCAGGCGGACGGTGCGGCTGCGGCCCGGGGGCAGGGCCGACACATGCACGCTCTCAGCGCTCCAGCCCTCGGGCAGCTCCGCCGTGACGCGGGAGGCGGGCAGTGCGCGCTTCTCGTCGTTGCGCAGGGTCACGGCGACCTCGACCTCACCGCCCGCAGCGACCTTCGCAGAGGTGTCGGGGACGTGCAGGCGGAAGGGGTTCAACCAGTCGCGGTCGAAGCGGCCGAAGACAATGGTGTTGGCACCCTCTCCCTCGAAGAGCACGCCGAAGGTGCCGTCCTCGAGCGCTGCAAGCTGGGAGTACGCGTGGTCGCCCGCCTGGTAGGTCTTCTTCACCGGCCAGGTCTCACCGTCGTCGTAGGAATAGCGCACGGTGCCGTTGACGCGCGCGGTCGCGCTGTCCGAGTTCGAGAACAGCAGCTCCTTCGCCGCGTCCGAGCCCGCCCGCGCCCCCGGATCCATGGCGATGATCGAGGCGTTGTTCCGCGGATCGGTGAGCGTCGCGTCGAGGACGGGCTCGGACCAGGTCTCCCCGCCGTCGCGGGAGAGGGCGACGTAGCGCGCGGTGTCCCCGCTGTGGACGCGCGAGTTCAGCATGAGCGTGCCGTCGCTGAGCTCGACGACCTTGTTCTCGTCCATGTTCACGCCCGTCGGCTCGCCCATCCGCCAGGTCTCGCCGTGGTCGTCCGAGAACACGGAGTAGGCGCGGAACGACTCGTCGCGCCACTGCCCGATGTACTGCTGGACGAGGCGGCCGCGATGCTTCCCTCGGGTGATCTGGATGCCGCAGCCGCTGGTCGCGAACATGCCGCGGACGTCGTCGGGCTTGGTGACCTCGGTCAGGCGCCGTGACGTCCAGGTGCGGCCGCCGTCCTCCGAGACCGAGACGGTCGAGCTCAGGACCATGCGATCGGCGTCGTCGTTCCCGAAGCCGCTCTCGAAGAAGCCGGCGTCCTTGGAGAAGACATGGAAGTTGAACAGGGTGCCGGTGATGCGGTCGTGGACGTAGCTCGGGTCGGAGAACCCGATCTTGTCCTCGCCGTCGTGACCCTGCTCGATGACGGTCCGCTCCTCCCAGGTGCGGCCGCCGTCGCGGGAGCGGCGCTGGAGGATCGAGTTGGGGCCGGGGGCATCGATGCCGGTGGGGCGGCCGTCGTAGGCGGCGAGGACGTCGCCGTTCTCGAGCTGCACGAGCGCCGTGATCCGGTAGTTCGGGAACACGCCGTCGCCGCCGACCGCGAGGGTCTCCGTGAGGAAGCGGCCGCCGGTGCTGCCGCCGTGGCCATGCCCGCGGCCGCTGCCGTGCCCCTGGTCATGGCCATGGCCATGGCCATGACCATGACCGTGGCCGGTGGGGGCCGCGTGCGCGGCCGCGGGGAGGGTGAGCAGAGAGGCGAGGGCGCCGGCGCCCGCACCGAGAACGGTGCGGCGATGAGGTCCGGCGGTGCGAGGAGAAGACGTCACGGGAGCTCCTTCGTTCCTGTCCGTCGGCGGCGCGGGCAGTCGCCTTGAAGGGACCCACCGAGGGACGTCTGATGTCCGACCTTAAGGGAGCTCGGTGAGCACCACAAGGAGGAGCGACCCTCCGGCACCGCAGGAGCTCGCCAGCGCACCCGCGCGTACGCTGGGAAGGAGACCTCGCGCAGGAGGTGCGCCATGTCTTCCGGCTACAGCCCCGTCGTCCCCCATCCGCGTCCCGTGCCCTGGGGATGGACCCTGGCGGAGGCACTGCTGGGTGCCGGCGCTGCGGCGACCATGCTCGGCCTGTTGCCCCTGGGGCTGCTCGCGCGCACCATCATGTGCGGCGCGCTGGTGATCGCGCTCGTGCTCATCGACGGCTTCACGCGGATGCTCTGCGCAGGATCCGGACTGGAGCGATCGATGCGTCAGCTCGTGGTCGGTGGGCTCACCCTGCTGATCATCGTGCTGGCCGTGACGGCGACGCCGCTGACGGTCCCGTCGCCCGCCCGGTGGACGCTCGTCGCCGCGACCGCCGTCGGCCTGTTCGTCGAGCTGCGCTGGGACAAGCGCGTGCAGGTGGAGCGGGCGCGTGCGATCGCCGCACAGCAGGAGTGAGCGACGCCGAGGCTCCGGGGCGCCTCAGGCCGGCTGCTGGGACGAGGGGTCCGGCTCGCCGCGGAACTCGTGGCGGCAGATCACGGTCGTGCACTGGGCGTGATGCACCACGGCATGTGCCGTCGAACCGAAGAGGCGGCCGTGGCGTCCCTGGTAGCCGAGCACGAGCATGCCTGCCTCGGCCGAGGCCTGCAGGAGCCCGTCGGGAACGCTGCTCCCCTCCGCGACCTGTGAGCTGACCGCCAGATCAGGGGCCGACGCGTGGGCGCGGGCGGTCGCCTCGTCGAGGATCCGCTCGGCGCCGTCGCCCTCGACGACGTGTCCGTCGACCGTGCCGCGCACGTGCAGCAGGGTCAGGCCCTCGCCGAGGGCGCGCGCGAGGCGGACGCCGGCGTCGACGGCTTCGAGGCTCGCCTCGGAGCCGTCGACCCCGACCAGGACGGGGCCGTGCGGCGCCTCGGCCTCGCGCACCACGATCACGGGACAGCCGGCGTGGGTGATCAGCCCCAGGCTCACCGAGCCGAGCAGCATCCCGAGGAATCCGCCGAGACCGCGGTTGCCGACGACCATCAGCAGGGCGGTCCGCGACGCCGTCTCGAGGACCGCTCGCGGATTGCCGGTGATCAGCTCCGTGCGCACCTCCACGCCGGGCGCTGTCTCCTCGGCGATGCCCGCGGCCTCCTTCAGCAGCTGCTCGGCGACGTTGCGGTGGCCGGATCCGGAGACGCCCTTGACGGGCCCCAGATCCTTGGTGACCAGCGGGAAGATCCAGGCGTGGATGATGGCGAGCGGCTTCCTCCCCGACTTCGCCAGCCGCGCCGCCCAGCGCAGGGCCATGGCCGACTGATCGGAGCCGTCGTACCCGACGATGATGGTGTCGCTGAAGTCCATGACGTCCCTCCTGAGGGTCCGATCCGCGATCCCGGTCGGCGGTGATCCGGGCGTGCCACGAGCCTAGCGGCGCAGATGCGGAGGCGGGAGGGGCGCGGACGTCCGGCCGGCCCCGTCCGCGCCCTCCGCTCGATCAGCCGATCCGCGCCCGCCGCACGATCCGCGCCCGCCGCATGCGTTCTCCCTTCGTCACACCCGCGCTCCGGGCCTGTCCCCTCCCCGCCTCGCGGATCTACCGTGAAGAACCGTCCCCCACCTGCTCCAGGAGAACGCCCCGCCGATGGTCACGCTCGCCGACACCGCCTCCTCCGCCACGGATGACTCCGTGCTGGACTCCCCCGCCTGGTCCGCGCTCACGGGCGCGCACTCGCACTTCGCGATCGGGAACGATCTGGTGCTGCGCTACCCGCACGACGTCTCGCCGTTCGTCGGCGTGAAGGACTGGGAGGACCCGGGCGTGTGGGACGCGATCCTCGACGTGTTCGGGCACGACGCGGTCGTCAGCGTCTCCCACGCGGATCCGACGCTGCCCGAGGGGTGGAGCTGGGCGCACCGCATCGACGGCGTGCAGCTCACCCAGACGCCCGCACTGCAGACCCGCCCAGATGAGGAGGCGGTGGTGCTCGGCGCCGACGACGCACCGGAGATGCTCGCCCTCGTCGAGCGCAATCAGCCCGGCCCGTTCCTGCCTCGCACCCATGAGCTGGGGCGCTACGTGGGGATCCGGCGCGAGGGGCGCCTGGTGGCCATGGCCGGGGAGCGCCTGCACCCCGACGGCTGGACCGAGATCAGCGCCGTGGCCGTGGACGCCGACCAGCGCCGGCAGGGCCTGGCCTCGCGCCTCGTGCTCGACGTCGCCCACGCCATCCAGCAGCGCGGCGACCGCGCCCTGCTGCACACGGGCGCCGAGAACACCGGTGCGATCGCCGCCTACGAGAAGCTCGGCTTCGCCCTGCGCCGCACCCTGATCTTCGGGGCCGTGCGCACGCCCTGAATCGGCCCTGTGGGGTGCGGGCCAGGAGGCAGGGCCCGGCTTCTCAGAGATCGGGAGCTCGATCACGGACGCCCCATGTCCACTCGGATGACGCGACTCGCCGGGCCGGAACCCCTTGAGGTCGTCGGACTTCTGACCGGCACCTCGCCGAAGCCCGTTCACCCGGTCAGCGGGCGCCAAGAGAAATCCTAGGCAACGTTAAAAACAGTCACGAGAATATCCCGATGACCCGAATGCGACGTTGGCCCTACACGTTCGCCGTGGCGCTCTCTCTGCTCATCGGAGCAGCCGCCGTGGTCTCGTCCCTCTACCTCGGTCTCCCTCTGCGGGACCCCGACGGCTTTCTCGGACCCTCTTATGTCCGCCTGCCTCTGCTGGCTCTCGCGTTCATCGGCGGCGGGCTCATCGTGGACGCGGTGAGACGAAGCGGGGTGCGGCACCTCCCCGCCGCAATCGTCGACGTCGCCAAGAAGGAATGGAACGTCCACCGTCTGCTGTGCATCGGCACGGGACTGCTGAGCTTCTATGTCTGCTATGTCGCCTACCGCAACCTCAAGAGCATGCTTCCGGTGTACCGTCGCGGCACTCTCTTCGACCGGCAGCTGCTCCACATCGACTCCTCGCTCACCGAGGGCCACAACCCGGCAGTGATGCTGCACCATCTGCTCGGGACCGACATCGCTGCGAACTTCCTCTCCCTCGCCTACCTGGCCTATCTTCCGCTCGTCCCGATCAGCCTCGGTGCGTTCCTCGTGCTCAGTCGTACGCCTTCCATCGGCGCCTGGTACGCCACGACCCTGTGTCTCAATTGGGTTCTCGGCACCGTCAGCTATTACATCCTGCCGTCGGTCGGCCCGGCGTTCAGCGATCCCGAGGCCTACCGGACACTGCCCGACACCGGAGTCAGCCAGCTCCAGGACTCGCTCATCGCCACGCGCCTCGACTTTCTCAGCAACCCGGTCGGCAGCGACTCCATCCAGGGTGTCGCCGCGTTCGCGTCGCTCCACGTCTCCGTCACCTTCGCCGCAGCGCTGTTCATGAGGCGCACGAATCAGAGGGCAGCCCTCCGAGTGACCGCCTGGACCTTCTTCGGCGTGACGACGGTCGCCACCATCTACTTCGGCTGGCACTACATCCTCGACGACATCTCGGGCATGGGCATCGGCTGGGCCTCGGTGACGCTGGCCGCATGGGCCACCGGCCAACATCGGGCACGACAACGCCCGGTCGGCCTCCCCGCCGACGCCGACCTCGGCGCCAGCGGCCCTGATCCCGCTGGCTCACGGCCAGGCCTCGTCACCGTGCACCCGGGCTTGTCCGCGGAACAGCTCCGTCATCGACCCGCTCCCCGAGCCTCCTTGCACAGCCTCCGGGAAAGAAGCATCGGTGCCTAGGAGCAAGAGTCTCCGCGGCGCTCACGGGTGCTTCCAGAACCGCTGGGGCGCGGGTCCGGTGAATGGCCGGCGTCTTCGCGATCGATAGCGGCTCGAGTCGACCGGTGCGGTCGACGAGCTCGTCGAGGATGCTGGACTTGTCGGCATCGTCGGTGTCTTCACAGTCGAGGTCGTTCTTCTCCTTGTCGCTTCGCCGTTGCTTCATTGTCAGCTCCATGAAGATCACGCGCACTCGTCCTTGATGCCCGGGAGCCGGGGCCACGCTGGTGGCAGAGATCCTCTCCCAGGTCACCGCGGATGGTTGCGGCCTCATCCTGCTGGTCGCGAACACGGGTCCGCGCGTGCTCGGGGTGCTCTCGGGCTTCGCGGCACCCTGAACTTCGGGGCCGTGAACACGCCCTGAGCACCCGAACGGTTGCCGCGTCCTCCACGGTTCCGTACGGTCGAGGAGCGGGCCCGGTCCGCCGCGAAGGGCCCGTACGACCGGGAACAGGGCGCGGCGATCGAGGGGGACCACGATGCCGGCGACGCCGACGACACCGACACCCGAAGACGTGCGGACAGCGCGGACGACGCAGAATTCCGCGGGCGCATCGGCCGAGCGGAGCACGCCTCGGCCCATCCCGCTCGTGCTCACGCTGCTCCAGGCCGTGATGCTCTGCGGCGCCCTCGCGGTGATGATGGTGCTCACCACCGTGACCACGAGCTGGTGGCCGTGGCTGGTCTATGCAGTCCTCATGTACGGAGGGCTCTTCCTCGGAGGGCTCGTTCGGCGCCGTCATCTCGGAGGGCGCGTGACCCGCAGCGGCAGGGTCGTCGCGGTGAGTGCGATCGCGGCGGTCCCGCTGGTGGTGCTCGTGCTCCTCGCGGAGAGCCTCGGATTCACCGCATGGGGGCTCCTCGCCATGCTCGTCGTCTTCGTCGGCTTCACCGCGCTGCTGCGCTTCGACGACGTCGCGTCGCTGCAGCGCGCCCGGGAGGGGCACTTCGTCCAGCCCACTGCGAGGGGTCCGCAGGACGTCGACGGCCCCGCACCCGCCTCCCCGCGCTGAGCGGTTCGCCGCGCCGAGCGGGCACGTCCGTTGCGGATCGGATCGGTCCGACGGATCTCATCGGCCCTGATCAGAGCAGCGCGCGGATCTCGTCGGCGGAGGGATTGCGCAGCACCTGGTCGCCGATGATCACCGTGGGCGTGAGCTCGTCGCCGCCGTTCAGTTCGCGCACGCGTGCGTTCGCCTGCTCGTCCTGCCACACGTTCACCCAGGTCACGCGCGAGTCGCGTCCGAGGCTCAGCAGAAGTCGCTCGCAGTAGACGCAGCCGGGCTTCCACAGCACCAGGGCGCGGCCCGGGGCGATCTGCGCCGATGCCTCGGCCCAGGCGGTGTGGCGTCCGCGCCGGCCCGACCACCAGCCGATCGTGAGCACCACGAGGCAGCCCAGGACGCCGACGAGAGTGCCCGCGGTGAGGCTCTCGACCCCGATCACGATCCCGAGGACGAGCACCGCGAGGAACCCCAGGAGGATGCTCAGCCGCGTGCGCTGGTCCATGGCGCTCTCCTCTCTCGTCGTCGCACCTGCGTCGGCAGCGGCACCGGCCATCGCAGCGGCCTCACGGTCGCAGCTCCTGCCAGCCCTCGGGAAACGTCACGAGTCCCGCGTCGGCCGGAGGGACGAAGGCACCCCAGTCGGCGCCGACCAGACCCTCGCGGCGCTCGAAGATGCCGCGCACCGTCGCCCCCACCTCGGTGATGCGCTCGGCGATCTCGCGGGTCGCGGTGCCGTTGTCCACGAACCATGCCAGCTCGTCCTCGTCCTTCATCGCGACGCGCCAGTCGTCGGTCGCAGGATCGCCCTCGGCGACCACGTCGAGCGCCCAGTCCTGCATGTCGTAGCCGAGCGGGGTGCGCCGCCAGGGCGCCTCGAGGTTCCCGTACCAGCGGGGCGTCCAGTCCGTGCCGTCGTGCCAGCGCCAGATCGACCAGGGCTCGCCCGGTCGGTGCGCGCGCACCACCGTGCTGCCGCGCCACGCGGACAGCTCGTAGGAACCATCCCAGTCGCCCGGCGCGACGAGCCGGCCGTTCGGGCCCGAGCGGGGGCCGCCGCGTCCCGCCATCTCCGAGCCGGGGACGGTCATCATCACGATGAGGTCCTCGGAGTCGTGCAGCACCGTGCCGGCGACGGCGAAGCCCACGGCCGGGCCGGTCTCGGGGAAGTCGCGGACGCTGCGCTGGACGACGTCCGTCCCGGGGGCGTGCGGCGGCACGGGCGGGTCGTAGGGCGCGGTGGGGAGGTCCCCGAAGGGACCGGTGGTCGGTGTCGCCATGGCCCCACCGTACGCAGGGGTCCGACGGCCGGTCCCGTCGGCCGCATAGAGTCGGACGGGACCCGGCCGCAGCAGGAAGAAGGAACCCGCGTGAGCGCACCCACGATCGCCGACGTGCGCGAGGCAGCGCGCCTCCTGGACGGCGTCGCCCATCGCACGCCCGTGCTCACCTCCCGCACGCTCGACGCGCTGACCGGCTGCGAGATGCTGCTGAAGGCGGAGAACCTGCAGCGCGTCGGCGCATTCAAGTTCCGCGGAGCCTTCACGGCGATGAGCGCTCTGGACCCCGGGACGCCCGTGGTCGCGTTCTCCTCCGGCAACCATGCGCAGGCGGTCGCGCTCGCAGCGCGCGAGCAGGGGCGCCGCGCCACCATCGTCATGCCCGAGGACTCCCCGGCCGCGAAGCTCGCGGCGACCCGCGGCTACGGCGCCGAGGTGGTCCTCTACGACCGCTACCGCGAGGACCGCACCGCGATCGCGAGCAGCATCGCCCGGGAGCAGGGCGCGGAGGTCATCCCGCCCTTCGACCATCCGTCGATCATCGCCGGCCAGGGCACCGCGGCCCTCGAGCTGCTCGAGGACGCGGGCGAGCTGGACCTGCTGTTCGTGCCCTGCGGAGGCGGTGGCCTGCTCTCGGGCAGCCTGCTGGCCGCGGCCGACCTCTCCCCCGCCTGCCGCGTGTTCGGCGTGGAGCCGGAGGCCGGGGACGACGTGCGCCGCTCCCTCGACGCCGGCGAGCCGGTGGCCATCGACGTGCCGCGGACCATCGCCGACGGCGCGCAGACCACGCGCGTCGGCGACACGACCTTCGCGATCATCCGGGAGCGCGTGAGCGGCATCCTCACCGCGAGCGACGCCGAGCTCGTCGCCCAGATGCGATTCCTCGCGGCGCGGATGAAGACCGTGGTGGAGCCGACAGGCTGCCTGGGACTCGCCGCCGCCGTCGCGCAGGCACGGGATCTAGCCGGCGACCTCGGCAGACGGCCCCGCGTGGGCGTCATCCTGTCCGGCGGGAACGTGGACCTCGCCCGGTTCGCCGAGCTGTTGGGCGGCGGCGAACCCGTGGGCGACGGCGAACCCGTGGGCGACGGCGAACCGGCGGACGACGCCGACGCTGCAGGAGGAGCGGCATGAATGCGGGCAGGAAGGACACGAGCCCGCGGAAGCCCGCGGCGAGCACGACGGCGCCGCGGAGCGGGGCGACCGGCAGGCCGCTCTGGCCCGGACAGGTGCTCTCCTCGCTGCTGATGGCCGGGGGCGTGCTCATGCCCTACGCGCCGTGGCTGATCACGAACGGCCTGGCGCGGCTGCTGGTGATGTTCGCGCTGCTCGCGGCGGGCCTGCTGATCTACGGGATCGCGATCCGACGCTCCGACCTGCCGCGCACCGGCACGGCTCCCACGCCCATCGCCTCGCGGATGATCTTCCTGGGGGTCATCGGTCTGACGCTGCTGTCCTCGCTGATCATCGAGAGCATCCACGCGCCCCTGTGGATCCCGCTGCTGATCGTGGTGGCGGCGCTGCTGTTCCTGGCCTTCCACCTCGACGCGAGGTCGCGGACCCAGGGATGAGGCGATCGCGGGCAGAGGCACGAGGGCGGGACGGACCGCCCTGGGGACGCGTCCTCACCGCTCCCGCAGCACCGACTCCACCGCCGCGGTCGCGGCCTCCAGGGTCTGCGCGTCCGCACTGCGGGGGAAGCTGAAGCGCACGGCCGTCTGCGCCACCTCCCGCGGGACGCCCAGGGCCGTGAGCACATGCGAGGGCTCGTCGCTGCCGGCCGCGCACGCCGAGCCGCTCGACGCGATGACGCCGTGCTCCTCGAGATCGAGCAGCACCGACTCGCCGCTGGTCCCGGGGAAGCAGAACGACGCGTGTCCCGGCAGGCGGCGGGCCGGCGGAGTCGCGGGCGTGCCCGACGACTGACCCTCCCCCGCAGCACCGACCGTCGGCCCCGTGACCAGCGCTCCCTCGCAGGCGCCGAGGACGCGTGCGATGAAGGCGTCGCGCAGGGGCGCGAGCCGGATCGCCGTCTCCTCGCGCTCGGACTCGGCGAGCTCGAGCGCCGTCGCGAGCGCGACCGCGAAGGCGACGTTCTCGGTGCCCGAGCGTCGGCCGGCCTCCTGCCCGCCGCCGTGGACGAGGGGTTCGAGGCGCAGGCGGCCGCGGATGATCGCGGCGCCGATCCCCTTGGGCGCGCCGAGCTTGTGGCCCGAGAAGGTCAGCGCGTCCGCGCCGAGCCCGCGCAGGTCGAGCCAGCCGGCCGCCTGGACGGCGTCGGTGTGCAGGAGGGCGCCGACCCGGTGCGCCTCCTCGGCGAGCGCGGGCACGTCCGAGACGGCTCCCACCTCGTTGTTCGCGTACGCGAGGGAGACCAGGGTCGTGTCCGCACGCAGCTCCTCGCGCAGGGCCTCGGGAGTGATCGTCCCGTCGGCCGACGGGGTCACGAAGGAGACCTCGAAGCCGTGCACGCGCCGCAGGTGATCGATGCTGCCGAGGACGGCCTCGTGCTCGATGGGCGAGGTGACCAGGTGCTTCCCTCGCGGGTTCGCCAGGGCCAGCCCCTTGATCGCGAGGTTCGCGGCCTCGCTGCCCCCGCTGGTGAAGGTGACGTCGCTGCGGCGAGCACCCAGCACGGCCGCGACCCGGGAGCGGGCGTCGGCGAGCCCCGCGGCGGCGGCCTCCCCCGCGCTGTGATGGCTCGAGGGATTGCCGAACACTCCGGTCAGGTAGGGCCACGCGGCCTCGAGAGCCTCGCGTCGCACCGCGTCGGTCGCGGCGGCGTCGAGATACAGCATCACCGGGCGGCGCTCACCGTCGCATCGAGCCCCAGGTCGAGGCTGCGCACCGAATGGGTGAGGGCGCCGGAGGAGATCACGTCGACGCCCGTGCGGGCGATGTCCCCGACGGTCTCAAGAGTGACGTTGCCGCTGGCCTCGACGATGGCCCGGCCGTCGACGATCTCCACACCGCGCTCAAGGTCGGCGAGCGAGAAGTTGTCGAGCATGATGACGTCGACGCCGCCGGCGAGGACGGGCTCGATCTGGTCGATGCGGTCCACCTCGACCTCCAGCCGCGTCATGTGCCCGAGGCGCTCGCGGGCGGCGCGGATCGCCTCGGTGAGGTCGAGGCCCTGGCTGCGCAGCACCGCGAGGTGGTTGTCCTTGGCCATCACGCCGTCGGAGAGGGAGAAGCGGTGGTTCACGCCGCCGCCGCAGCGCACCGCATGGCGCTCGAGGGCGCGCAGGCCGGGGGTGGTCTTGCGGGTGTCGGTGATGCGCGCATCGGTCCCCTCGACCTCGTCGACGAAGGCGCGGGTGAGCGTCGCGATGCCGGACATGCGCTGGGCGAAGTTCAGGGCGATCCGCTCGGCCTGGAGGACGGCGCGCGCGGGACCCTCGATCTCGGCGAGCACCTGGCCGGCGACGAAGGATTCCCCGTCGACCGCATGCGCGGTGACCTGGACCGACGCGTCCGTGAGCCGGAAGGTGGTGCGGACCACGTCGATGCCGGCGAGCACCCCGGCCTCGCGGGCGGTGAGCTGCGCCGCGGCGCGGGCGTCCGCGGGGAGGAAGGCCTCGCAGGTGGCGTCGCCCCAGGGCGCGTCCTCGGCGAGCGCCGCGGAGACGACGCGGTCGATGTGGGCGGTGGTCAGCATGCGGGGACCTCCTGGAGGGCTCGGGTGGCGGGGGCGGGATCGGGAGAGGCCGACGGGGCAGGAGCTGACGGCGCAGGGATCGTCGAGTGCTGGGCCATCGTGTCCGCGGCCGACGGATCGTCGAGCCGGTGGTGGGCACCGGCGGAAGCCGTGCGGGCGCGGGCCGCCGCGACCGTGAGGCGGGCGAGATGCAGGAGGTTGCGATCCTCGACCGCGGCCACGGTGCTGGGCGTCGGGGCGGACCAGCCGTCCAGGACCCGGGCGGCGTGCGCGAGCTGGTCGCCCGTGCGCAGCAGCCCCACGCGCTCCCACATGAGCTCCTGCAGGTCGTGGCGTGTCCATGCGGGCCCCGCTGCAGGCACCGCGGCGAGCGCCGCGGTGCCTGCAGCGGGTGCTGCGTGGGAGTCAGCGCGCGCCCCAACAGCCGACCCAGCGGCCTCGACGGCCGCGGTCTCTCCGGCGCGCGCACCGAAGACGGCGCCTTCGAGCAGCGAGTTCGAGGCCAAGCGGTTCGCGCCGTGCACACCGGTGCAGGCGCACTCCCCCGCGGCGAACAGGCCCGGGAGGCTCGTGCGCCCGTCGAGGTCGGTGCGGATCCCGCCCATCGCGTAGTGGGCGGCCGGGGTCACCGGGATCGGCCGGGACGCCCAGTCGAGCCCCGCTGCGTGCACGGCGGCATCGATGGTCGGGAAGCGTCGGGAGAGCTCGGCACGGCCGATGTCCCTCGCGTCCAGCAGCACGGGGTGCCCGTGCTGGGAGGCCATGACGCGGGCGATGGCCCGGGCGACGACATCGCGGGGAGAGAGTTCGGCGCGCGGGTCGATGTCGAGCATGAACCGCAGGCCCTCGACATCGCGCAGGACGGCGCCCTCTCCGCGCACGGCCTCGGAGACGAGGAAGGCGCTGCCGGTGAGGGCCGTGGGGTGGAACTGCACGAACTCGAGATCGGCGACGCGCGCGCCCGCGCGCCAGGCGGCGGCGACTCCGTCCCCCGTGGCGACCTCGGGGTTCGTGGTGTGGGAGAAGAGCTGTCCGGCGCCGCCGGTCGCGAGGACCACCGCGTCCGCGCGGACCTCGAGTGGGGTCCCGTCGGCACCGAGGAACGTGGCGCCGACGACGCGGGGCGCGCGCTCGTGCCCGTGCCCGCGCTCGCAATAGTTCGCGGACTGATACTCCTCGTCCCGCGGACCGGGACAAGACGTTCCCGCGGGAACGTCGTGGGTGTCAGAAACCCGTGCGGCGCCGTGACCGGACCGGGCACTGCTCGGCGCGGAAACCAGCAGATCGATGAGCGCCGTCTGCTCGAGCACCTCGATCGGTGCGCGTCGGACGGAGCCGACCAGGGCATCCTCGATCGCCCGACCGGTCGCATCCCCTCCGGCGTGCAGGATGCGGGGCCGCGAGTGCGCGCCCTCCAGGCCCATCGCGTACGGGAGGTCGGGGTCCTCGGCGTCCCCCTCGACCCGGTCGAAGACGACTCCGAGGTCGATGAGCTCGCGGATCCGGTCCGGCCCCTCCTCGCAGAGCACGCGCACGGCGTCCTCGAGGCACAGCCCCGCCCCCGCGAGGTGCGTGTCGGCGGCGTGCTGCGCGGGCGAGTCCTGCGGGGCCAGGGCTCCGGCGATGCCGCCCTGGGCCTTCGCGGTCGCCGAGTCGTCGATCGCTCCCTTGGTCACGAGCACCACGCGGCAGGTGCGGGCGACGCGCCGGGCGGCCGTCAGTCCCGCGATGCCCGAGCCGACGACGAGCACGTCGGCCCGCAGGACGCGGGTCATGCGCGCGCCGCGCCGGACGGAGTGCCGGTCGCTGCTGCGGACGCGCCGGTCGCTGAGGCTGCTCCGGTCGCTCCGGTCGTTCCGCCGCTGACGGCCCCCGGCTTCGCGGCGAGCATGCGCTCGAGGGCGAGGCGGGCGGGATCGGCGACGTCGGGGCCGACGGTGATGCGGTTGATGACCTCGCCCTCGAGCAGGGACTCGAGGGCCCAGGCGAGGTAGCCGGGGTGGATGCGGTACATCGTCGAGCACGGGCACACCACAGGATCCAGGCAGAAGATCGTGTGCTGCGGATGCTGGGCGGCCAGGCGCTGGACGAGGTTGATCTCGGTGCCGATCGCGAAGGTCGTGGGCTCCTCGGCCGCCTCGATGGCCTTGCGGATGTAGTCCGTGGAGCCGGCCTCGTCGGCCGCGTCGACGACGGGCATCGGGCACTCGGGGTGGACGATCACGCGCACACCGGGATGCTCCGCGCGGGCCTTGTCGATCTGGGCGGTGGTGAAGCGCTTGTGGACCGAGCAGAAGCCGTGCCAGAGCACGACCCGGGCGTCGCGCAGGGTCTGCTCGTCGTTGCCGCCGAGCGGGCTGCGCGGGTTCCACATCGGCATCTGCTCGAGCGGGATCCCCATCGCCTTCGCGGTGTTGCGACCCAGGTGCTGATCGGGGAAGAACAGCACGCGTCGGCCGCGTGCGAAGGCCCACTCGAGCACGGTCGCCGCGTTCGAGGAGGTGCACACGATCCCGCCGTGGCGGCCCACGAAGCCCTTGATCGCCGCGGAGGAGTTCATGTAGGTCACGGGAATGACCGGGGCGAGGACGTCGTCCCCGTCGGCCGCGCCCGCTCCATCGGCGGCGCCCGACGCGTCCGTCCCGCCGAGCTCCTCGGCATAGACCTCCATGAGCTGCTCCCAGCACTCCTCAACCTGGTCGATATCGGCCATGTCGGCCATCGAGCAGCCGGCGGCGAGGTTCGGCAGGATGACCGCCTGCTCGGGGCCGGAGAGGAGGTCGGCGGTCTCTGCCATGAAGTGCACCCCGCAGAAGATGATCGCCTCCGCCTCGCGGCGGGCCTTCGCGGCGTTCGCGAGCTGGAACGAATCGCCCACGTAGTCGGCGTACTGCACGACCTCGTCGCGCTGGTAGAAGTGGCCGAGGACCACGACCCTGTCCCCCAGCTCGGCCTTCGCGGCGCGGATGCGCCGGTCGAGCTCCTCGCGGCTCGCCTGCCGATAGCGCTCGGGGATGCCGCCCTGGCGGGGCGCGGCGCCGGGGATCGGGTCGGCCTGGGAGGCGCCGGGGCCGTATGTCGAGGGCCCGGCGTCCACGTCCCACGGCGCGTCCAGCAGCGCGGTCGAGCAGGTGCTGCCGCGGGCGGCGCCCGTCGAGATGTCGCGGATGGTGAGGTCAACCGAGGCGGTGGTGGTCATCGGGTTCTCCAGGGTGTGCGGTGGGGCGATGGGGCGATGAGTGCTGGGGCGATGGGTTCTGGTCAGAGGCCGGTGAGGGGGCCGTTGTCGGCGAGGTGGATGGACTCGTCGTGGCGGAAGAGCTGCGCGGGGCGGTGACGGCCGCCGGCGCGGTACTCGCCCGTGGGGACGAGTCGTCCGCTCGCCTCCATCTGACGACGGAAGTTCGCGGGGTCCAGGCGCCGGCGAAGCACGGCCTCGTGGACGGCGCGCAGCTCGGCGAGGGTGAAGGTCTCCCCCAGGAAGGCCGCGGCGATGCGGGAGTACTCGACCTTGTTGCGCAGTCGCCACAGCGCGTACTCGACGATGAGCGAGTGGTCGAAGGCGAGCTCGGGCAGCTCGTCCGCGACGAACCAGCGCACGTTGACCGACTCGAGGCTCGCGTCGGCCTCCTCGGAGCGCACCAGCGCCCAGTAGATGACCGAGACGGTGCGATCCGCGGCCGACGGCGCGCGGTCCAGGCTCCCGAAGGCGTAGAGCTGCTCGAGGTAGCGCGGGGTGAGCCGCGTGGTCTCCCGCAGCGTCCGGCCCGCCGATGCCGCGAGGCCCTCGCTGGCGCCTAGCGGACCTCCGGGAAGTGCCCATTTCCCCTGGTGGGGGTCGCGGATGCGGCGCACGAGCGGGACCCAGAGCACCGGCAGACGGGTGCTGGGATGGGGGCGCAGCGCGAAGATCACCGTCGAGACGGCGAGGGAGACGGGATCGGCCACAGCGGTCACCTCCAGTTAAAGTCACGCGGACCTTTACGGTTGCGGAGACCTTATGGTCGCGATGACCCGAACACGGGCGCTGTGACGAGGAGCTGTGACCGCCGTCACCGGTCAGGTGACTCTAAGTCGGGGCCCGTCGACGGCAATCCCCTTGCCGCCCACGCATCCCCGGCGTTCGATGGGGCCATGACGAGCTATGTCTCCCATACGTCCATCGACTGCGCGAACGCGTTCGCGCTCTCGGAGTTCTGGAAGAAGGTGCTCGGGTACGTCGACGATCCCGAGGACCCGAACTTCCCGGGCCACGAGGAGTGCGCGATCCACGATCCCGCGACCGGCCACACCCTGCTGTTCCTCGAGGTGCCCGAGGCGAAGTCCATCAAGAATCGCCTGCACCTGGACCTCCGTCCGCGCCGTGACACGCAGGATCAGGAGCTGGCGCACCTGCTCGAGCTGGGCGCGACGCAGGTGGCCGATCTGCGCGGCATCCACGGTCCCGGCAGCGGCTGGGTGGTCCTGGCCGATCCCGAGGGGAACGAGTTCTGCATCCTGCACTCGGACGAGGAGATCGCCGCGATGCGGTGACCGGGCGGCGCGGTGTCCGGGCGCTGCAATCGCCTCAGTCCTGCCGACGGGGCTTCCAGGTCTCCCACCAGTGCCGGCGGTAGGCGCGCTCTTCGCGGTGCGCGGCGGCGTCCATGTACGCGGAGTACGCCGCGTCGTAGAGGGAGGCAGGCAGGGTGAGGTCGGCGCGCGCCACGCCCCTCGCGCGCAGCTGCGCACCCAGGATCCCCGGGATCTGGCGCATGCCGAGGCCGCGACCGGGGACCGCTCGGCGGATCCGTGCGCCCTCGGCGGTGAGCTGCATCCCCCAGTCCGCGTCGACCGTGGCGAGGCCGGTGCCCACGAGGACGGCGGCTGCGCTCTCGATCCGCTCGCGGGAGGGGAGGTCGGTCTGCAGCATGTCCCACCCCGAGAGCAGGGACTGGGTGACGAGCCTCGGACGCTTCTCGTCCAGCAGCGCCATCAGGGTGGCGGCGTCGTCGACATCGAAGTCCATGGCGGCAGTATCCCGCGGTCCGACGGGCCCGCACCCGCCCCCGTGCGTCGACCCACGCCCTCGTGCGCCGGCCCACGCCCTCGCGCGTCGACCCTCGGACCGGCCCGCCCCCTCGCGCGGGCCGGTCATCGCGTCACACGAAGGCGCTGACCCCGGTCACCTTCCGGCCCACGATGAGCGACTGCATGGTGTCGGTGCCCTCGTAGGTGTGGAGGGCCTCGATGTCGCTGCGGTGGCGCACCACGCGGTTCTCGAGCAGGATCCCGGAGCCGCCCAGCAGGTCGCGGGCGTTCGAGGCGATCTCTCGCGCGGCGCGGGTGTTGTGCACCTTGGCGAGCGACGCCTGCTCGGGGCTGATCGCTCCCGCGGTCTCGAGCTCGGCGAGGCGGGTGCAGTACAGCTGCATGGAGGTGAGGGTCTGCAGCATGTCCGCCAGGCGCACCTGCACGTTCTGCGCCTTGGCGAGGGGCCGGCCGAACTGGATGCGGGTGCGCGCGTGCTCGAGGGCGGCCTCGTAGCAGGCGGTGGCGTGCCCGAGGGCGCCCCAGGCGACGCCCGCGCGGGTCGCGAAGAGGACCTTCGAGGTGTCCTTGAAGGAGCGCGCGCCGGGCAGGCGCGCATCCAGCCCCACGCGCACGTCGTCCAGGCGGATGTGCGCCTGGTGGATGGCGCGCAGGGCGACCTTGCCGGTGATGACCTCGGCCTCGTAGCCGGGGAGGTCCTGGGCGACGAGGAACCCGGAGACCTGGCCGTGCAGCGTCTCGTCGCTCGGGTCGTCGACGCGCGCCCAGACCACGGAGACGTGGCCGTTCACGCCGTTGCCGATCCAGCGCTTCTGGCCGCTGAGCACCCACTGATCGCCGTCGCGACGGGCGGTGGTCTCGAGCGAGACGGAGTCGGAGCCGTGGTCGGGCTCGGTGAGGGCGAAGGCGCCGAACTCGCGGCCGGCGACCAGGGGCTCGACCCAGCGCTCCTTCTGCGCATCGGAGCCCAGCAGCACGATCGAGCGCAGGGCGAGACCGCCCTGGACGCCCACCATGGTGCCGAGCGACCCGTCGATCCGGGAGAGCTCCATGTTCACCAGGCCCGCCGCGAGCGGGCTGAGCGCGCGGTGCCCGGGGACGTCGAGCCCGTCGGTGAGCAGGTCGAGGTCGCCGAGCTTCGCGATCAGCTCGGTCGGGTACTCGGCGCGATCCCATGCCTCGTTCAGGCGCTCGAGGTCCTCCGCGAGGCGGCGTGCGTCGGCCCAAGCCCGCAGATCCTCTCCGGCGACGTGCTGGAAGAGGGCGAAGTGGTCGGCCTCGATCGGCAGCAGCTCGGCCGGAGTCGCGGCGGTCGGGTCGGGGGCCGAGACGACGGGGCCGGGGCCGATGCCGGTCGCGGCGTCGCCGGCGCGCTCGGAGCGGGCGGCGCCCGCGTCGGTGCTCGGGGCCGGAGGGGTCTGGGGCTGGCCGGGGTGGTCGGTCGTGGTCATCAGGACATCCTCTCGAGGATCAGGGCCATGCCCTGGCCACCGCCGACGCACAGCGTGGCCAGGCCCAGCGCGCCGTCGCGCTCCTGCAGGCCGTGGATGAGGGTGGTGGTCATGCGGGCGCCGGTCTGGCCCCAGGGGTGGCCGAGCGCGATCGCGCCGCCGTGGACGTTGAGCTTGTCGTGGTCGATGCCGAGGTCGTCGGCGGAGGGGATGACCTGGGCGGCGAAGGCCTCGTTGAGCTCGACGAGGTCGATGTCGCCGATGCTCATGCCGGCGAGGTCGAGGGCGCGGCGGGTGGCCTCGACGGGGCCGAGGCCCATGATCTCCGGACTGAGACCGGAGACGCCGGTGGAGACGACCCGCGCGAGCGGGGTGAGGCCGAGCTCGCGGGCGCGCTCGTCGGACATGACGACGAGCGCCGCGGCGCCGTCGTTCAGCGGGCAGCAGTTGCCCGCCGTGATCGTCCCGCCGGGACGGAAGACGGGGTCGAGCTGGGAGACGGACTCGTAGGTGACGCCCGCGCGCGGGGAGTCGTCGGCGGAGACGACGGTGCCGTCGGGCAGGGTGACCGGCGTGATGTCGCGGTCGAAGAATCCGGAGGCGATGGCCGCCTCGGCGCGGTTCTGCGAGCGCACGGCGAACTCGTCCTGCGCCTCGCGGGTGATGCCGCGCAGCTCGGCGACGTTCTCGGCGGTCTGGCCCATGAGGATGTACGGGTCGGGCAGGTCGCCGTCCTCCCGCGGGTCGTGCCACGGGGCGGGGATCTCGCGGCTCGCGCGCTTGTCGGTGCGCTCCCAGGCGTCGCGGAACAGCGGGTCGCGGTCGTCCTCCTCCATGAGCTTCCCGCTGCTCATGGAGATGGACTCGACGCCGGCGGAGATCACGGCGTGCGCCTCGCCCGCGCGGATCGCGTGGAAGGCGGTGCGGGTGGTCTGGATGCTCGAGGCGCAGAAGCGGGTGACGGTGGCGCCGGGCACGGTGTCCAGGCCCAGGCGGATGGCGACGGTGCGGGCGAGGTTGCCGCCCTGGTAGCCCTCGGGGATCGCGCAGCCCAGCTGCAGATCGTCGATGGTGGCGGGGTCGAGGCCGGGGGCCTGTTCGAGGGCCGCCCCGATCATCTGCCCGGCGAGGTCGTCGGGGCGGATCGAGATGAGAGAGCCCTTGCGGGCGCGGCCGATGGGCGAGCGGGCAGCGGCGACGATGACGGCCTCGGGCACGGTGTCTCCTTCGACGGGTGTGGGGGCGCCGGCCCCGGGTCCGACGGAGGTGCCGCGCGCAGGCGCACCGCAGAACGGATACCGATACCGACCGTTCCTGATACTAACGGTTTCAGGTACCTGTGCCAATCAGCGCGATCGAGGCGGGGCCGGGCGGAGCGGGACGACGCGCGGGCCGCTCATCCGGTCGACGAACTCGGCCCCGCGCCGACGGACCCCCTCCGTCGCGCGGAGCCGATCGTCCGCTCCCCACCGGGCATCAGCCCGATCCCCCGTGGGGGCACCTCGAACACTAGGTCCGACCACCGACATCCGACCATGGGGAGAAGTCCCCATCGACGCTGGTCATGGCCGAGACCCGCCGGACCGGGGCCGCGGACGCCCCCGGGGACGCCGGGCTCGACCTCGGCAGCATCAGCGGCCGAGCGCCGCCGTCGCGCGGGTCAGCGCTCGGTTGCCGGGCCGAACTCCTGGGCGAACGCGATCCGGCGGCGCTCCTGCTCCACCGGATCGGGCACCGGCAGCGAGGCGATGAGGCGCCTCGTGTACGGGTCCTGCGGATCCTGCAGCACGTCCGGGCCGTGCCCCTGCTCCACGAGACGGCCGCGGTAGAGGACGCCGATGCGGTGGGCGAGGGAGTCGACGACGGCGAGGTCGTGGCTGATGAACAGGGCGGCGAATCCCAGCCGCTCCTGCAGCTCGCGGAAGAGCTCGAGCACCGTGGCCTGCACGGACACGTCGAGCGCACTCGTCGGCTCGTCGGCGATGAGCAGCTCGGGATCCAGCACGAGGGCGCGCGCGAGCGAGACGCGCTGTCGTTGCCCGCCCGAGAGCTCGTGCGGGTAGCGGCGGCGGTGCCCGGCGGGCAGCTCGACGGCCTCGAGCAGCTCCCCCACCTTCTGCGAGCGCGCCTGGGCGGACAGGCCGCGCTCGTGCACGGCGAGCGGCTCGGCGATGCACTCCTCGATGGTCAGGTGCGGGTTGAAGGAGGTCGCGGGGTCCTGGAAGACGAAGCCGATGCGGCGCCGCACGGGCTTGAAGGCCCGCTCGCGCAGGCCCAGCATCTCGTGGCCCAGCACCGTGAGACTGCCGCCCGTCGCCTTCTCCAGGCCCGCGATGGTGCGGCCGATGGTGGTCTTGCCCGAGCCGGACTCCCCCACCAGGCCGAAGACCTCGCCGCGGCGGATGGCGAGGTCCACGCCGTCGACCGCGCGGAAGGCGGGTCGTCCCAGTCGGCCGGGATACTCGATGACCAGGTTCTTCGCGGTCACCAGCGGCTCGGCGGACTCGATCGTCTCCTGCTGCTCGCGGGACAGGGCGCTCCAGGCGCTGCGGCGCCCCAGGTGCGGGACGGCCTCGAGCAGGTTCCGCGTGTACTCCTCGCGGGGCTCGGCGAACAGCTCGCGCACGCCCGCCTGCTCGATGACGCGGCCGTGGTGCATGACGGCCACGCGGTCGGCGAGATCGGCGACGACCCCCATGTTGTGGGTGATGACGATGATCGAGGTGCCGAAGCGGTCGCGCACGTCGCGCAGCAGGTCCAGGATCTCGGCCTGCACGGTGACGTCGAGGGCGGTGGTGGGCTCGTCGGCCACGATGAGCTCCGCCTCGAGGGCGAGGGCCATCGCGATCATGATGCGCTGCTTCTGCCCGCCGGAGAACTCGTGCGGGTAGCGGTCGATGCGCTCGGCCGGGTCGGGGATGCCGACGGCCGTGAGCGCCTCGATCGCCTTCGCGCGGATCTGCTTGCGCGTGAGCTTCGGCTGGTGGGCGCGCAGCCCCTCCCCCATCTGCCACCAGATCGGGAACACCGGGTTCAGTGCGCTCGAGGGCTCCTGGAAGACCATCGAGACGTCCTCGCCGCGCAGCGCGCGCAGGCGCGCGCCGCTGAGGCCGACGACGTCGGTGCCGGAGACCAGGACGGCACCGGACTCCTCGGCGGTCTCGGGCAGCAGGCCCAGGATGCTGCGCGCGGTCACGGACTTGCCCGAGCCCGATTCGCCGACGACGGCGAGGATCTCGCCGGGGGCGACCTCGAGGCTGACGCCGTCGACCGCGTGGACCTCCCCGGCGTCGGTCGCGAAGGTGACGTCGAGGTCGCGGATCGCCAGACGCGCCGGAGCGCTCGCGGACCCGCTCGTGCGCTCGTCGAGGATCTCGCTCATGCCATGGCCTCCGTCGAGGTGGTTCCTGCGGGGCCGCCCCGCCGCTTCCGCCGCACGCGCAGGCGCGGGTCGTTGAGGTCGTTGATGGACTCGCCCACGAGGGTCACGCCGAGCACGGCGGCGACGATCGCGAGGCCCGGGAACAGGCCCGTCCACCAGATGCCGGAGGTCGCGTCGGCCATGGCCCGGTTGAGGTCGTAGCCCCACTCGGAGGCGCTCGTCGGCTCGATGCCGAAGCCCAGGAAGCCCAGCGCGGCGAGGGTCAGGATCGCCTCGGAGCTGTTGAGGGTGAAGATCAGGGGCAGGGTGCGGGTGGAGTTGCGCAGCAGGTGGGTGCCCATGATGCGCCGGTGCCCGGTGCCGATGACCTTCGCGGCCTCGACGAAGGGCTCGGCCTTCAGCCGCACCACCTCGGCGCGGATGACCCGGAAGTACTGGGGCACGAACACCACGGTGATCGAGATGGCCGCGGCGAGGATGCCGCCGCCTGCGCTCGACTGGCCGCCGGAGATCACGATCGACATGACGATCGCGAGCAGCAGGGAGGGGAAGGCGTAGATCGCGTCGGCCAGCATCACCAGGATCCGGTCGAGCCAGCCGCCCACGTATCCGGAGATCAGTCCGAGCGCGACCCCGATGAACAGGGACAGCACGACGGCGCAGGCCATCACGGCCACGGCCGTGCGGGTCCCCCAGATGACGCGCGAGAGCACGTCGTAGCCGGCGACGGTGGTGCCCAGCGGATGCGCGCCCGACGGCGGCTGCTGGGTGCCGAAGGAGGCACCGTCGGCCGAGGTCTCGGCGAAGCCGTAGGGCGCGAGCAGCGGTGCGAACAGCGCCGTGAGGAGCAGGCCGAGCACGAGCACGAGGCCCGCGACGAGCATGCCCCTCTGCAGGCCGACGCTTCGGCGCAGATGGCTGATGATCGGCAGGCGCAGGTACCAGCGCTCGCGGGCCGTGGCGGCGACGACGGCGGCCTCGGCGGCGAGCTCGGTGCCCTCCTGGGCGGAGGGGGACTCGCCGGGAGGCTGGGGCGGTGGGATCGTCATCTCAGTACCTCACTCGGGGGTCGATGAGGGCGGCGATCACGTCGACCAGGAAGTTCGAGATCGCGACGATGACCGCGAGCATCATGACGATGCCCTGCACGGCGACGTAGTCGCGGGCGGTCATGTACTCGGCGAGCATGTAGCCCAGGCCCTTCCACTCGAAGGTGGTCTCGGTGAGCACGGCGCCGCCCAGCATCATCGCGATCTGCATGCCCATCACGGTGATGATCGGGATCAGCGCGGGGCGCAGGGCATGGCGCGTGGTCAGGCGCGACTCCCGCACGCCGCGGGAGCGCGCCGAGTCGACGTAGGGCATCTCGAGGGTGCCGATCATGTTCGTGCGCACCAGGCGCAGGAAGATCCCGCCGGTGAGCAGGCCCAGCGCGATCGCGGGGAGGATCGCGTGGCTGATGACGTCCCAGAGCAGCGAGACGTCCCCCAGGCGGATCGCGTCCAGCAGGTAGAACGGGGTGGGGTTCAGGATCTTCCCCATCGTCAGCTCGCCCCGGCTGGAGATGCGCCCGGCGACCGGGAGCCAGCCCAGCCCCACGGAGAACACGAGCTTGAGCAGCAGGCCCACGAAGAACACCGGGGTCGCGTACCCGAGGATCGCGAGGACGCGCAGGGCGAGGTCGCCCCAGCGGTCGCGGGCGCGGGCCGCGAGCATGCCGAGCGGCACCCCGATCACGAGCGCCACGACCACCGCGTAGATGACGAGCTCCGCGGTCGCCCCGCCGTACTCCGTGAGGATCTTCGCCACGGGTGTGCGGTCGGTGTAGGTGGTGCCGAAGTCGCCGCGGACCACGCCCCACAGGTAGTCGAGGTACTGGATGATCAGCGGCCGGTCGTAGCCGGCCTCGGCGCGGCGCTGGGCGAGCTGGTCAGGGGTCAGGCGCCCGCCGAGCGCCGCGGTGATCGGGTCGCCGGTGATCCGCATGAGGAAGAAGACGACCGTCATCAGGATCAGCACGGTGGGGATGATCAGCAGGAAGCGCGTGAGGATGTAGCGGCCCAGTCCCCCGCCGCCGCGCCGGCCGCGGCCGGCGGTCGCGGAGGGGGCCGACGGGCCGGCTCCCCCCGCGGCGGCCGGTCCGTCGGTGGCGCTGCGCGTGAGGTCCGCGGTCACGGGGCGAGCGGCGCGAGGCGGAGCTTGAAGGACGAGTCGAGGGTGACGCCCTGCAGGTCCTTCGTGGACACGGCGATCTGGGCGCCCTGCAGCAGCGGAAGCGTCGAGATGTCCGTGGCCACCTTGTCCTGGATCTCGACGAAGAGCTTCTCGCGCTCGGCGGCGTCCTGGGTGCCGCGCTGCTGCTCGATGAGCTTCTGCACCTCGGAGTTGTCGTAATGGTTGGCCAGGAAGTTGTCCTTGATGAAGAACGGCGAGAGGTAGTTGTCGGCGTCCGAGTAGTCGGGGAACCAGCCCAGCTGGTACGCCGGGTAGACGTCGGCCACACGGTCCTTGGAGTACTGGACCCACTCGGTGGACTGCAGGTCCACGGCGAACAGGCCGTCGGCCTCGAGCTGGGACTTCACGGCCGCGTACTCATCGCCCGAGGAGCTGCCGTAGTGGTCGGGGTTGTACTGCAGGCTGAGCTTCACGGGGGTCTCGACGCCGGCGTCGGACAGGCGCTTCTTCGCCTTGGCCGCGTCGGGCTTGCCCGAGCCGTCGCCGTACATGGTCTTGAACTGGTCGCCCGCGCCCGGAAGACCCTCGGGGATGTACGAGTACAGCGGGGTGTACGTGTCCTTGTAGACCGAGGTCGCGATGGCCTGGCGGTCGATGAGGTCCGCGGCGGCCTGCCGCACGGCCTGGGCCTTCTTCGCGTCGGCGTCCTTCGTCTTCGCACCGTAGGGCATGGTGTCGAAGTTGAAGACGATGTAGCGGATCTCGCCGCCGGGGCCGTCGTGCACCGCGACCTTCGAATCCTTCTTGAGGTCCTCGATGTCCGTCGCCGAGAGCGAGCGGAACACGCAGTCGACGTTGCCCTGCTGGATGTCGAGCTTCATGTTGTTCTGGTCGGCGTAGTACTTCAGCGACACGTCCGAGGTCTTCGGCTTCCCGTAGATCCCCTTGTAGTCGTCGAAGGCCTGGAAGGCGACCAGCTCGTTGAGCTTCCAGCTGGCGATCTGGTAGGCGCCGCTGAAGGCCTTGCCCTTGACGATCTCGTCGTCCGCGAGGACCTTGTCGGCCGGGAAGACGTCCTTGTCGACGATCGGGCCGGCGGGGCTGGTGAGCACGTAGGGGAAGGTCTGGTCGTTGGGCTCCTTGAGGTGGAACTCGACGGTGAGGTCGTCCTTGGCCTCGACCGCATCGAGGTTCGCGAGCAGGCTCGAGGGTCCGTTGGGGTCCGCGATCGCGAGCTGGCGGTCGAAGGTGTGCTTCACGTCCTCGCTGGTCAGCTCGTTGCCGTTGGCGAAGGTGAGGCCCTCCTGGAGCTTCACGGTGAACACGGTGTCCGAGGTGAACTCGGCGGACTCGGCGAGGTCCGGCTCGGGCTTGCCGTCCTTCGAGCCGATCTTCGTGTTCAGCAGGTAGCCGTAGACCTGGGTCCACACCGTCGAGGAGCCGTTGTCGTACGCCGCGGCCGGGTCGAGCGCGGTCACCTTGTCGGTGGTGCCGACGGTGAGCGAGTCCGACGAGTCCCCGCCACCGCCGTCGCCTCCGTCGTCGCTGGTCTGGGCGCAGGCGGTCAGCAGCACCGGGACGCCGGCGAGACCGAGCAGCACGGTGCGGCGGCGAGGAGTGAGAGCTGCGTCGAACATGGGGATCCTCCGATGGGGGGTGACGGGGGCGGGGCGGGCGCTGGGCGCGAATGTGACCTGTGCCCCACGGCGCATGGTGGACGGAAACCTAGCACCCGGTGCGCGCGAGGGTCGCGTCCTGTGGACGAAGGGTCGATCCCGTGGCCGAATCGTGACGTGGGACAGCGGCGCCGTCATGATGCAGCACGGGCGTCGCCGCGCGCGGCGGACCGTGTTGCGCGCGGCGACCCGCAGGCGTACTCATGGGGCATGAGCGACTCGCACCCCGTCCCGGATCTCGCGGACGACCGCAACGACTACCTCGGCGGCTCCCTGGCCGACGCCGCCCCCGCGGACCCGATGGGGCTGTTCGACGTCTGGATGCAGGAGGCGTTCACGCGCCGCGAGGAGCGCGGCGACCTGCCGGATCCCACGGCGCTCGTGCTCTCCACCGTCGACCGCACCGAGGACGGGGACCCCCGCCCGCGCTCGCGCACCGTGCTGCTGAAGGCGCACGACGCCGCGGGATTCGTGGTCTATACGAACAAGGACTCCGCGAAGGGCGAGCAGATCGCCGCCGACCCGTGGGCGACCATGCTATTCCCCTGGTACCCGCTGCAGCGGCAGGTGCGGGTCGACGGGCGCATCGAGGACGTGGCCGACGCCGAGTCCGACGCCTACTGGGCGCGTCGACCGCGCGCCTCCCAGCTGGGCGCCTGGGCATCCCACCAGTCCCGGGAGATCGACACGCGGGAGGAGCTCGACGCGCAGTACGCCGAGGTCGAGGCCCGCTTCTCCGACGAGGAGCAGGTCCCCCGCCCTCCGCACTGGGGCGGGTACCGCCTCGTCCCCGACCGCATCGAGTTCTGGCAGGGCCGCGGCGGCCGTATGCACGATCGCATCGTCTACCGGCGGGCCGACGGGTCCGGAGCGACCGACGGTCCGACCGATGGGGCTTGGGAGCGGGTGCGCCTGCAGCCCTGACCGCCTGGGGGCGTCCCGCGGGACCGGTTCGACGGGGCCCCGGGGCCCCGGGACTCCGGGCCCCGGCGCTCACGCTCCGGTATGGCGCGCTCCTCCCCGGGATCCGCCCGCAGTCCGAGCCGCAGGCGACCGCGGAGCGATGCGGCGCGCGTCCGCACGGCGCGAGCCTTGAGGCATGTTCTTCGACGACCTGCTCCGCCGCCTCCGCCACCACTCCGACCCCTCCCCCGACGGCCACGCTCCCCGCCCCGCGACCAGCGGGACCTCCCGCACCGGTCGCCCCGATCGCCCCGGTCCCACCAGTCGCACCGGCCGGCCCGCCGCACGGCACCGCGTGTCGTCCACAGGGACGGCACAGCCCGATCACGGGGAGGACGCGGGCCGGGCGCGGGAGGGTCGGGGCATGAGCACGCACCTGATCACCTACCGTCCGCTCGACGCCGCCCTCGGGGAGCCCGGCGCCCTCGACGAGCTGCGCCGGATCCGCGCCGAGCGCAGCGCGGAGGATCGGCGGCGTCAGCGCCTGGCCGCGGCCGCCCTGCGCCACGAGCTCGCCGCCCGCGCGCAGCACCGCTCCGACCGCCGGCGCGCCGCCGGCCGTCACCGGGCGGCCGGTCGCCCCCACCTGCTGCTCTCGGCCTGAGCACGGGCGGGGACGGACTCGGGTCCGGATCGCGCGGTCGTCAGCGCACGGGGGCGCCCGGACCGAGCGGGATCCCCAGCAGCCACCAGGCGAAGAACAGGACGGTCCACGCGAGCGTCATGCACACGGCGAGGGGCAGCGTGAAGGCCGCGAGCGTGCCGATGCCCGCCTTCTTCCGGTACTGCTGGAGGAACCCGAGGGCGAGGACGAAGTAGGGGCTCATCGGCGTGATCGCCGTGGAGCCGGAGTCGGCGATGCGGAACAGCGCCTGCGTGGTCTCGGCCGGGACGTCCACGAGCATCAGCATCGGCACGAGCACCGGAGCTGCGATCGACCACATGGCCGAACCCGAGGTGACCAGGACGTTCACCACCGACAGCAGGGCCAGGACCATGAGGAACACGAGCGGCAGCGGCACGCCCGTGGTCTTGAGGACCTGCGCGGACTCGACGGCGATGACGTCGCCGATGTGGGTCCAGTCGAAGTAGGCCAGGAACTGCGCGATGGAGAAGAACAGCACGAGCACGGGCGCGATCTGCTTGACGCCGCGCGCCATCAGCGCGGGGACGTCGGCCGCCGAGGTGACGGTCCCCGCGAGGACGCCGAAGACGATGCCCGCGAGGGCGAAGGCGAAGCCGACGAGGACCGCGACGCCGTTGAGGAACGGGGAGTCGTCCAGGGTGCCGTCCTCGCCGCGGAGCGGGGACGACGCGGGCACCACCGCGATCGCCACGAGGACCGCGACGACCACGAGGGCGATGATCGCCCACAGCATCGCGCGGCGCTCGCGGGCGGAGATCTCGAGGGACGCCTCGTCGACCTCGGCGTCCTCATCGGCCTCGAGGTCGGGGCGCTTGGCCAGCAGCGTGTTGGTCACCAGGGTGATCACGACGGCCAGCAGCAGCGACGAGGCGATGTTGAAGAACCAGTTGCTGAGCGGGGAGACGTACGCGTCGGGGTCGATGATCCGCGCCGCAGCGGTCGTGATGCCCGCGAAGATCGTGTCGTTCGGGGTGGGGATCGGGCTCGCGTCGTAGCCCGAGGCGATCGAGGTGTACGCGACCACGATCCCGAGGATCGGGGAACGGCCGACGGCGCGGAAGGCGACGCCTCCCAGGGGCACGAGGATCGCGTAGGCGGCGGCGCTCGCGACGTGGGACATGGTGCCGGCGAAGGCGACCGCGAAGACGACAAGCCACGACGGCACGCGCGAGACGCTCACGCGCATGAGCCCGGAGAGGAAGCCCGTGTGCTCGGCGACCGCGACGCCCATGATCACCACGACGATCGTGCCCATCGGGCCGAAGGACGTGAAGTTGTCGATCGCGGTGGACATCGCCATCGCGAGGCCGTCGCCGCTGAGCAGGTTCTCGACGACCACCTTCTTGTCGTCGGCCGGGCTGATCACGGAGACGCCGAGGGCCGACATGACGGCGCTCGCGATCCCGAGGATCCCGGCGAGGATCCAGAACAGCCAGAACGGGTGCGGCAGCGCGTTGCCGACGCGCTCGACGACGCCGAGCACCCGCAGCGTGCGCGGGAGCCGGGTGTCGGCATCGGTGGTGCTCGTGGGTGCGGGAGGGGCGGACGGTGAGCTCATGGGATCGACCTCGCTTCGTCGGGGGGTCAGCTCGTGATGGGTGGTGCTGCACGGCGCGCATCCTCGCGCGCCGACTGCTCAGAGGCGGGACCAGTGCTCCACGAACGCGTCCAGGCGCTCGATGATCCGTGCGAGGATCCGCTCGCCGAGCTCTGCGGTCGCGCGCCGCGGATCGCCGAGCACGCCGTTGGGGCTGAGCTGGTCGTAGGGGCGGGTGAGGGTGGGCTGGGAGAACGAGCGCGCGAGCGCGCTCGTGGGGTCGAGGTCGGCCATCGTGGTGACGCCGGCCTCGAGGAGGTCTTCGCGCACGAGATCGGGGGCGACGTGCAGCATCTGGGAGGTCTCCGCCTCGCCGCAGTGCCCGTGGATCTCGCTCACGCCGGCCTCGCGGACCACGTCACCCGCGAGGGACGTCAGGGGCGACCAGGCGAACTCGAGGTCGCGATCCACGGCGAGCAGATCCTGGGCGACCGTGGTGAGCGCCGCGTTGTTCCCCCCGTGGCCGGTGATCACGAGGATCTTCCGCCACCCCTGCCGGCGCAGGCCGAGGGCGATCTCGCGCACCAGGGCCGTGAAGGTGCTCGTGGTCAGGGTGAGGGTCCCCGCCATAGCGAGGTGGTGCGGGGAGACGCCCACGGGGATGACGGGGCCGATCACGACGTCGCCGGGGCGTCGGCGCGCCAGGTCCTCGCAGACGGCTTCGGCGCGGATCGTGTCGGTGCCCAGCGGCATCGCGGGTCCGTGCTGCTCGAGCGCGCCGGCGGGGACGAGGACGATGTCCCCGGCCTCGGCGCTCCGCCGCGCCTCCTGCGAGGTCATCTCGGCGAGCCGGCGGGCCCGGGTCGGTGCGGCGCTCCGGGGCTGGTTCATGACTGCTCCTCCAGGTGGGCGGTGGCGTCGATCGCGTCGCGGATGTGCTCCAGGTGGTCGCTGGTGAGGCTCGCGGCGGCGTGCGCGTCGCCCTCGCGGACCGCCCGCAGGATCTCGAGGTGCTCGGCGTGGTCCCGTGCGCGGTCGTCGTAGCTGAAGCGGATCTCGACCTGCTCCTGGGAACGGCGCTCGAGCAGGGCGTCGATGGTCTGCACGAGCAGGGCGTTGCCCGTGCACCCCGCGAGCGCCACGTGGAAGTGCTGCTCGGGGCGTCCGGCGGGATCCGGATCGTGCAGCGCGTTCTGCGCCGCGCGCTCCAGGGCGTCGAGGGTCTGCGGCGAGCGGGCACGGGCGGCCTCGGCCGCGATCCCCGGCTCGATCGCCAGGCGCGCAGCAGCGAGCTCGCGCACGGACTCCCGCGTGATCGGGGGGCGATGGGGGTTCACGATGAGCGCGCGCTCGATGCCGGTGCCCACGTAGACGCCCGAGCCGTGGCGCAGCTCGACGACCTTCGACGCCTCGAGACGGCGGAGCGCCTCGCGCAGGGTGGGGACGGTGACCTCGAGGCTCTCGGCGAGCCGACGCGTCGCCGGCATGACGTCGCCGGGGCCGAGCCGCTCGCTGCGGATGCGATCGACGATCTCCTGGGCGAGCTGCTCCGAGAGCGAGAGACGAGGGGTCATGAAGTGACTAGATCACTTGATCGGTCTGTGGGTCAAGTCTCATCGCCCCCGGCAACGGGCCCCGGGGGGACGAGGAGTCGCGGTCCCGGACGTCAGGAACTGCGCGCGCGGTCTGCCCTGCGGCGCGGCACCACCATCGGCGTGCCGCTCTGCGGGTCCGCCGCCACCTGGGCGTCGAGGCCGAAGACGTCGGCGAGCAGCTGCTCGTCGAGCACGTCGGCCGGGGCCCCCTGGACCACGAGCCGGCCCTCGTGGAGGACGACGAGCTCGTCGGCGTAGCGGGCGGCCTGGTTCAGGTCGTGGAGGACGGCGAGGACGGTGCGGCCGCTCGCGCGCATGTCCTGGCACAGGTGGAGGACCTCGATCTGATGCGCCACGTCGAGGAAGCTCGTGGGCTCGTCGAGCAGCACATGGGCCGTCTGCTGGGCGAGCACGAGCGCGATCCACACGCGCTGGCGCTGCCCGCCGGAGAGGTCCGTGACCTGCACGTCCGCGAGCTCGGCCACGCCGGTGGCGGCCATCGCGGCGTCCACGGCCTCGGCATCGCCCGGGAGTCGTCGGCGCAGCGCGGAGCGGTAGGGGTGGCGCCCGCGGTCCACGAGGCCGCGCACGGTGATGCCGTCGGGCACGACGGGCTCCTGTGGGAGCATCGCCAGGCGCCTCGCGACCGCCCGGGAGCGCTGGGCGTCCAGTGGCTCCCCGTCCAGGAGGATCCGTCCGGAGCGCACGGGCAGCGTCCGCGCCATGGCTTTCAGCATCGTGGACTTGCCGCAGCCGTTCGGGCCGATCACCGCGGTGAAGCGGCCCGCGGGCACCTCGAGGTCAAGGTCGGAGAGGACCACCTTCTCCCCGTAGCCGACGCTCACGCCCTTGAGGGAGACAGCCGGGGCGTCCGTCGGGCCGGGCGCCGGGGCGGGGGTCGGGCCGGGCGCCGTCGACGCGGCGCGCCCCTCGGCCCCGACGGACTCGGATCCGATGCTCATGCGCTGTTCCTCCTCCAGGTGCCGATCAGCAGGATGCCCAGGTAGACGCCGCCGAACCCGGCGGTGATCACACCCACGGGAAGCCCGTCGAGCAGGGGCACGGCCTGCACGGCGAGGTCGGACACCAGCAGGATCACGGCACCCACGAGTGCGGAGACCAGCAGGTGGGGGCCGGGCAGGCGCAGGGTGCTGCGGGCGATGTGCGGCGCGGCGAGCGCGACGAAGGCGATGGGCCCGGCGACCGCGACAGCCCCCGCGCACAGCAGCACCGACAGGATGATCGCGCTCGTGCGGGTGCGCACGGCGCCGGCGCCGAGGGCGTCGGCCATCTCGTCGCCCATGTCCATGACGGTGAGGTCGTGGCGCAGCAGGCCGGCGAGCGGCGCGCACACCAGCAGGACGATGCCGATCATCGCCGCGTGCTGCATGCTGCGGGAGTTCAGGGAGCCCACGAGCTGCCCGGCGAGCTGGGAGCCGGCATCGCGCAGGACCACGGCCACCACGTACTGGGTGAGGGCGAGCGCCATCGCGGCCACGCCGATCCCGGCGATGATCAGCCGCGAGGGCGAGGCGAAGCCGCGTCCGGTCGCCGCGTGCACGAGGCCGATCGCGATCGCGGAGCCGGCGAGAGCGCCCATCCAGGTGGGGGCGGGCCCGTCGGAGACGAGGGAGACCAGGGCGATGCCGGCGCCCGCGCCCGCGCCCAACCCGATCACGTCGGGGCTCCCCAGCGGGTTGCGGGTGACGGTCTGGAAGAGGGTGCCGGCCAGGCCGAGCGCGGCTCCGGCGCCCGCGCCGACGAGCACGCGCGGCCCGCGCATGCGGGTCAGGATGATCTCGGCGCGGCGGTCGCCGCCGCCCTCGAGCACCTTCAGGACGTCCGACGGGCCCACCCCGAGGTCGCCGCGGGCGAGGGTGACGGCGCCGGCCGCGACGGCGATCGCGGCCAGGACGAGAGCGAGCAGCGCGGTGCGCAGCGCCGGCGGGAGCGGAGCCCTGGACGGACGGGTGCCCGAGCGGCGGGCGGCGCGTTCGGCGGGCGGCGCGGAGACGGTGCTCATCGGTCCGTCACCGCCCCGCGGCGCACGGCCAGCAGCAGGAACGGGGCGCCCACGAAGGCGGTGACGACGCCGACCATGAGCTCTTCGGGTCGGATGAGGACGCGCGCGAGGACGTCGGAGACGACCAGCAGCGCGGCTCCGAGCAGCAGGTTGAGCGGAAGCTGCCAGCGATGGTCTGCCCCGACGAGACCGCGCACGAGGTGCGGGACGGCGAGGCCGACGAAGGCGATGGGGCCCGCGGCGGCGGTCGCCCCGGCGGCCAGCAGTCCGGCGGCGATGATCCCGGCTCCGCGCACGAGGCGCACCGGGGAGCCGAGCGAGATCGCGACGTCGTCGCCGAGGGCGAGGGTGTTCAGGGCCGGGGCGACGAGGATCGCGACGACCAGCCCCGTGAGCATCACCGGGGCGACCGTCGCGAGGGTGCCGAGGTCGGCGCCGGCGAGCGAGCCGACGACCCAGTAGCGGTAGGAGTCGAAGACGGCGGGCATGCGCAGGATGATTCCCTGCACGATGGCGCCCAGCACAGCGCTCACCACGGCGCCGGCGAGCACGAGCGGGACCACGGAGGAGGTGCCCGCGGGGCGCGAGACGAGGTGGACGACGAGCACGGCGAGCAGGGCCCCGGGGATCGCGGCGAGCGCCGCGACCTGCGTGCTGACCGTCCCGAGGACGGCGGTGATCAGCACGATCGCGAAGGAGGCGCCGGAGGTGACGCCCAGCAGCCCCGGCTCGCCGAGGGGGTTGCGGGTGAGGGCCTGGATGAGCTGGCCGGAGAGCGCGAGCGCCGCGCCCACGGCGAGTCCGACGAGGGTGCGCACGGTGCGGCCGTGCACGATGAGCTCCATCCGCTCCTCGCCGCGCCCCAGCAGGGCGGCGCGCAGCTGACCGGGGTCGTCGGCCCGGGTGCCGAGGCACACGCTGGCCAGGCACACCGCGAGCACGAGCAGCACGGCGAGCCCGATGGCGGCGAGCGGCGGGATCCGGCGCCTGCCGCCGAGGAGCACCCGCCCCGCGCCGGCGGCGGGGCGGGTGCTCGGATCGGACGAGACCGCGGTGCTCACGTTCAGACCTTCGCGACGGCCTTCTCGATCAGGGGGACGTAGCGCTCGAGCGCCCAGGGGACGGTGAGCGGGTTGATCATCGAGGAGCCCGTGACGAAGGCCTGGTCGGTGGGGGCGACGATCGCGCCCGCCTTGATCGCGGGGATGTCCGCGTACAGCGGCTGCGCCTCGACCTCCTTGCGGTTCTTCTCGTCGGAGTAGAACGTGAAGATGAGGTCGGAGTCGTCGAGCATGTCGGCGTTCTCGAGGCCGATCATGGCGGAGTCCGTGCCCTCGACCTCGTACTTCGAGATCTCGTCCTTGATGGGATCCACGGTGAGGCCCAGCGCGCTGACCATGGCGACGCGCTGCTCGTCGGGGTAGAACACGCCCAGCGTGCCCTTGCCGGAGTTGTAGATGAAGGAGAACGTGACGTCCTCCCATTCCTTCTGCCGGCGGGAGGCGAACTCGTCCTTGATGCCCGCGATGAGCTCGTCGGCCTTCGAGGGCAGGCCGAGGGCCGTGGAGATCGTGGTGATCTGCTGCTCCCAGGTGATCACCCACGCCTCCTTCTCGTAGGCGACGGTGGGGGCGATGTCCTTGAGGACGTCGTACTGCTCCTTGGTGATCCCGGACCAGGGGGCGAGGATCAGATCGGGGGTGAGCGCGAGGATCGCCTCGGTGTCGAGCTCGGTGGAGCCCGTGATGAGCTCCGGCAGCTCGCCCTTCCTCTCGTCGATGGCCTCGTGCACCCACGGCAGCTGGCCGGAGTCGTCGGCGCCCCAGGCGTAGTCCTCGACGCCCACGGGGATGGTGCCCAGCGCGATGCAGGTCTCGGTGGATCCCTGGCCCAGGGTGACGATGCGCTGGGGCTTCTCGGGGATCTCGGCGGTGCCGAGCGCGTGCTCGATGGTGACGGGGAAGGCGCCGTCCTCGGAGTCGCCGCCGGCATCGGAGGAGGTCTCGTCCGCGGAGGAGGCTCCGCCGCAGGCGGCGAGCGCGAGGCCGATGGGAGCCGCGGCGGCTCCGGCGAGGAGCGAGCGGCGGCTGGGACGACGGGCGGGCTCGGGCCGACGGGCCCCGTCGGCGGACAGGGGCCGGGGCGCGAGGGGGCTGCGAGGGAGGGATCGGCGGGTCATGGCGGTGCGGTCTCCGTTCCTGGTGACTGGGGATGGAGCCGGGCCGCGCATCCGGTGGGGCGTCCGCATGCGGGAGGGTCGACGGCGCCGTCTGCGGTGACCGCCGACGGCAGGTGAGGGTCGGCTTCTCCGAGGCTTCGGCGACCCTCACCCTAGAGGGTGGGCGAGGGCCGCCACCATGCCGCCGAGCACGGATGCGGGATGGGTCACACCAGGTCAGGGCGCGCGCAGGCGGGTCAGCCCCGCTCTCCCCCGATCCTCTCGGAGAGCTCGACGAGCCGGTTCGAGAACCCCCACTCGTTGTCGTACCAGGCGAGGACCTTGACCTGGTCGCCCACGGCCTGCGTGAGCGGAGCGTCGAAGACGGCGGAGCGGGGGTCGCCGACGATGTCCGCCGAGACGATCGGCGCCTCCGAGTAGGCGAGGTACCGGGAGAGCCCGGGGCTCTCGGCGGCGGCGCGGAACGCCTCGTTCACCTCGTCGGCGCTCGCGGGCCGCTCGAGCTTCGCGGTGAGGTCGATGATGGAGCCGACGGGCACGGGCACGCGCAGCGAGGCCGCCGTGAGGCGCCCGTCGAGCCGCGGGATGATCCGGCCGATGGTCCTGCCCGCGCCGGAGGAGGTGGGGATCGTGGAGAGGGCGGCGGCGCGCGCCCGCCGCAGGTCGGAGTGCGGCGCGTCCTGCAGGCGCTGGTCGCTCGTGTACGCGTGGACGGTGGTCATGAGCCCGGACTCGACGCCGAAGGCGTCGTCGAGGACCTTCACCAGGGGCGCGAGGCAGTTGGTCGTGCAGGACCCGTTCGAGAACACGTCGCCCGTGAAGTCCACGTCCGCGTCGTTGACGCCGAGCACGAGCGCGGGCACGTCGCCGTCGGCGGGGGCGGAGATGATCACCTTCCGCGCACCGGCCACGAGGTGCTCGCGGGCGGAGGCCGCATCGGTGAAGCGGCCCGTGGACTCGATGACGACGTCCACGCCGTGCTCGCCCCAGGGGATGCTCCCGGGCTCGCGCTCGGAGCTGACGGGGATGCGCCGTCCGTCCAGCACGATCGCTCCGTCCTCGGCCGCGACGCCGTCGAGACGGCCGTTCAGCGAGTCCCACTCCAGGAGGGTCGCGAGCGTCGCCGCGTCGGCGATGTCGTTGACGGCGACGACCTCCACGTCCGCCGCGGAGGCGAGCGCCGCCCGCAGGTAGGTGCGGCCGATGCGGCCGAATCCGTTGATCCCGATGCGCACGGTCATGACCGGCCTTCTTCCTGATCTCCCCGTTCCCGGGGCGCCCGGGTTCCCCGGGCGGAGGGGTCCACGGACGCGCTGGTCGCGTCCAGGAGTGACACGGCGCCGCGGATCGCGGCGTCCATGGGGGCCTGATCGCCCTCGGCGCGGGCGAGCACGTAGCCGCCCTGGATGATGGCCGAGAGCGTGCGGGCGAGGTCCGCGGGGACGACGGTCCCGGGCAGCTCGCCGGCGGCGACGGCGGCGGCGATCGCGTCCTCCCAGCGCCCGAGCATGGTCGCGAAGGCGCCCTGGACGATGCGCGCGAGGTCGGGATCGGTGACCGACTGCGGGTCCTGGGTCATCCGACCGATGCGGCAGCCGCGCGTGCCGGGTCGGGGAAGGCGGAGGTAGGCCTTCATACGCTCGAGCGGTGTGCCCGCCTCGACGTCCTCGAGCACCGAGGCCTCGTCGGCCATGGTGCCGGAGACGGCGGAGAGGGAGGCGACGGCGAGATCGTGCTTGCCGGTGAAGTGGTGGTACATGCTCCCCTGGCCGACGCCGGCCCTGGACATCACGTCGCGCGGGCTGGTGGCGGCGTAGCCGCGCTCCCACAGCAGCTCGGACATGGCATCGGTCAGCTTCTCTCGCGCTCCCATGCCAGGAGTGTAACAACTAGTATGTACAGAACGCGAGCATTGCTCTTCGAGCAGGTCAACCGCGGATCAGGGACGACCTGCCGACCTGCGGATCCGCTGGCCTGCGGATCAGCCGTCGTCGTTCATCGAGGACGACGCGCGGAGCACCTCGGTGCGCAGCACGTCGATGTCCACATCGCCCTTCACCCCCGCGACCGAGCCGTCGAAGCGGGTCTGCCACAGCGCCCAGTCGCCCTGGACAGGCCGGGAGCCGTCGTTGTACAGCCAGTCGGGCCGGTCCTCGGTGGCGTCGAGTCCGTAGTGGTCGCGCCATTCGCGCGAGGAGTAGAGCACCACGCGGCGACCCCAGGCCTTCTCCACGGCGTCGATGAACGCGGCGACCTCCTCCTTCGCCTGCTTCGCCTCGGGGCGCTTCTCGCAGGCACCGTCGAACTCGAGGTCCAGGGCGGGCGGCAGGGCGTCGTCGCTCGGCGGCACGGCCGCGAGGAACGCCTTCGCCTGGTCCGCGCCGGACGAGCACAGGGTGAAGTAGTGGTAGGCGCCGGGGGTCACGCCGGCCCCGCGCGCGCCGCGCCAGTTCGCGTTCAGCTGCGGGTCGGTGAAGCCGGTGCCCTCGGTGGCCTTGATGTACGCGAAGGAGATGCCGTCGCCTCGGACGTTCGTCCAGTCGATCTCGCCCTGGTGGGCGGAGACGTCGATGCCGAGGGCCTCCTCGCCGCCGAGGCTCGCGTCCTTCGGCAGCTGGGAGAGCGCCGGGGCGTCGGCCGGGGTGGCGGGGACGCTCATCGCGGAGTCGTCGGCCCCGCCGCCGAGCGCGGCCCCTCCCCCGCCGCCGTGGCGGCCCAGAATCGCGCTGCACGAGATCACGACCAGCAGGATCACGAGCGCGAGGCATCCACCGGCGACGATCTGGCGGCGTCGCACCTGCTCACGGGTGAACTTCCGGCGGGGCCGGGGGCGCGGGCGCACGGCGTCGCCGGGTCGTGGGGCTGTCTC
>NZ_JAKRMO010000023.1:0-56223 GCF_022346485.1 Brachybacterium sp. ACRRE
TCGCTAGGGCCCCCGACCCCAGCTCCCCGTCCCTCAGCTCCACCTTCGAAAGGAACACCCATGCGCGCCATGAACCGTCTGTTCACCGCGATCTGCGTCTACCTCGGCCTCGGTCTCGCCTCCGGACTCGCGTTCCGCGAGATCACCAAGCACTCCGACTGGCCGGCCACCGATCACACCCAGCTGGGCGTCGTGCACACGCACCTGCTGACCCTGGGCGTGATCGTCCTGCTCGCGGTCCTCGCCCTCGAGGCCGTGCTCCGGCTCTCCGACTCCCCGCGTCTGTTCGCGTGGTTCCAGGGCGTCTACCACGCGGGTGTGCTGGTCAGCGCCGCCATGATGTTCGTGCGCGGCCTGCTCACCGTGCAGGGCGCGGATCTGGGCAGCATGGACGCGATGGTCTCCGGCATCGCCGGGATCGGGCACATCCTGCTCACCGTCGGGTTCGTGCTGCTGATGGTCCTGATCCGTCGGGCGATCGTCCGACGCACGACGCAGGAGACCGTCACCACGCGTCCCTGACCGCGCCGATCGGGCCGGCTATCGGCCCCTGATCGAGCCGATCGGGCCGCCTACCGGCCCCGACGCCGACGAGAAGTACGAAACGGTTGCCATGAGCGCTCATGGCAACCGTTTCGTACTTCTCGCGGGGCGGCACCGGTGCGGCGGGCCCGGTGCGGGGCCGTCGAAAGGCGGACGCCCTGGTGGGTGCCCGCCGCCGGATCACTTCTCGATGTCGACGGACTCGATGACGACGTCCTCGACGGGACGGTCGCGCATGTCGGTCTGGGTGGTGGCGATCGCGTCGACGACCTTCTTCGACTCGTCGTCGGCCACCTCGCCGAACACGGTGTGCTTGCCGTGCAGGTACTGGGTGGGGGCGACGGTGATGAAGAACTGCGAGCCGTTGGTGCCCGCGGGCTTGCCGGTGATCGCGTTCATGCGCTTGCCGGCGTTGGCCATCGCGAGCTTGTAGGGCTCGTCGAAGTTCTTCTCGGAGATCTCGTCGTCGAACATGTAGCCCGGGCCGCCGGTGCCGGTGCCGAGCGGGTCGCCGCCCTGGACCATGAAGCCGTCGATGACGCGGTGGAAGATGACGCCGTCGTAGAACGGACGGGTGACCTTCTCGCCGGAATCGGGGTCGGTGAACTCGCGGGTTCCCTCGGCGAGGCCGACGAAGTTGGCGACGGTCTTGGGGGCGTCGTTCTCGAACAGCTCGAGGCGGATATCGCCCTGGTTCGTGTGCAGTGTTGCGAACATGCCGCCAGTCTCGCACAGGCGCGTGTGCGCGGCGTGCGCGAGACCGACCGCACGACCGACGGCGACGTGCACACGGCCGGCGGGGTCGCGGGCGCGGCCAGCCGGTCCGTCGCTCGCGGGTCAGGGACCCGGCCGGAGGCGCGGGTCAGGACCTCGACCAGGCGTCGCTGCGCAGGCCCAGCGGCGCATCCGGGCCGGTGGTGGCCGTCGGCCGGTCGAAGCGCGCCCCGTCGGGGTTCTCCTTCGAGGCGAGCAGCCAGATCAGCAGCAGCCAGCCGACGATCGGGATGAGGATCAGGAAGAACCAGCCGCCGCCGTGCCCCGCGTCGTGCAGGCGCCGCCAGACCACCGCGAAACTCGGGATGAGAGTGCCCAGAGCCCAGATCGTCGCGATGACCCCGATCACCGAGGCGCCGCTCGAGCCCATCGGCCATCGGCTGCCGACGATCACGAACGTGTAGTCCCACCTCCACCCCGTGACCAGCATGTTCCCGGCGATCTGCAGAGCGCCCGTGACCAGGAGGTTCACGAGCACCCACCACCAGTACTCGCTCCGGCTCGCCCGCCCGCTGGAGATGCCGTACAGACGGAAGAAGCGGCCGAGAGCCTGCAGGGGCGTCGCTCCGCGCAGCGGTGGGAGGGAGGGCTTGCGGGGCATCGGGGATCACCTGCTCGGGGTGCGTCGTCGCGGGGATGCGAGGGGGTCGTGCCGATCACACTACCGCTGGGCCGCGGATCTCCATCCCCACCTGTCAGCACTCTGGATCCGCGTGCCGGGGGTCACGGTAGGGTGGAACCACTCGAGACGTGTCGTCGCGTTTGAGCGACGCGACCCTCGTCCGCACGCACTCCCCCGTCGGGACAGCCCGGCGGACATGACCGAAAGGGGACTCGCATGGCGCTGAGCACGAAGCGTGCCAAGAAGGCAGCGAAGAAGGGCCGGAAGGACGCGGCCAAGACCGCGTCCAAGGTCCAGGACCAGGCGCAGAAGACCGCCGCGGACCTCGGCAGCACCGCGGAGGACAAGGCCGGCAAGGCCGTCGAGGAGCTGAAGTCCCTCGCCGGGAACGCGGGCGACAAGGCCTCGCAGTTCGTCGACCAGGTCCGTCCGCAGGTCGAGGAGGGACTTCGCACCCAGGGCGAGAAGATCTCCGCCTTCGGCGAGAAGATCGGCCCGCAGGCGGAGAAGTTCCGGAACGACCTGCAGGACGACTACCTCCCCCGTGCCCGCCGCACCGCCGAGGCGACCGGCTCCGTGGTGAGCTCGGCGGTCGCCGCAGCGGTCGACGCCGCGCGCAGCGAGTTCGACAAGGGCCAGGGCGACATCAGGAAGGCCGCCGTGGCGGCGCCCAAGAAGAAGAGCGGCCGCGCCGGCAAGGTGCTGCTGGTCCTGGGCCTCGCGGCCGTCGGTGCCGCCGCCGGCTACCTCGTGTGGAAGAAGACCCGTCCGGTCGAGGACCCCTGGGCCCCGCCGGCCGACTTCGCCCGTGCGCACTACCCGGCCTCGGGCTCGAGCGAGTCCGACTCCACCCAGGTCTCCGACGCCGTCGCCGGCGCCGAGGCGGGGGACGTCGCCTCCTCGCTCAAGGGCGGCTCCCACGCCGCGTCGACCCCGAACACCGCCGACCGCTCGTCGGACACTGCTCCGTCGGAGGTCAAGGTCGAGTCGGCCGACGCGAAGAAGGCCGACGCCAAAAGCTCGGACGGGAAGAGCTCGGGCTCCCAGGGGACCGACGCCAAGGGCTCCGACGCCAAGGCCGCCGGTGCGAAGGGCGCTGCCGCCGCGGGCGCCGGCTCCGCGGCCGGGCAGCCCAAGGGCTCGGCCGACGGGGAGGTCGAGCAGGGGCGCGTGATCGACCCCGCGATCGACCCGGCGGACAACCCGGCCGATCCGGAGAAGCGCGGCAACCACCGCGGCGACGCCTGATCGACGCCTGACATCACCCGCTGATCCCGCCCCGGCGGGATGATCGGACCCCGCGGCCCCCGGTGCACTCGCACCGGGGGCCGCGTCGCGTGCGGGGGTGGCCGTCCGACCACTCGCCGCGAGCACACTCGCGACGGAGCGCGGTCGCGGTCCCGGGGCTCGCCTCACATCTCGGGCCTCTCGTCGGTCATCATGACGGGACGCCCGGGACCCACGTTCCGCCAGGACACCCGGAGTCCAGAACGGAGAACGACCGATGACCAGGATGAAGCTGTTCGAGACGCACCCCGAGGCCTACAAGGCCGTGATGGGCCTCGAGTCCTACTGCAGCCGGCGGATCCCGCGCGAGCTGTACGAGATCGTGAAGCTGCGCGCCTCGATACTCAACGGCTGCTCGTTCTGCACGGACATGCACTCGCGCGACGGCATCAAGGCCGGCATCCCCACCCCGAAGCTGTTCGCCGTGGCGGCGTGGCACGACTCCCCGCACTTCGACGACCGCGAGCGCGCCGCACTGCGCCTCACCGACACGGTGACGAAGCTGGGTGCCGAGGGCGTCCCCGACGACGTGTGGGACGAGGCGGCCGCGCAGTTCGACGAGGCCCTGCTGGGGGACCTCCTCTTCGCGATCGCCACGATCAACGTGTGGAACCGTCTGGCGATCCCCACGCAGCTCGAGCCGCAGGCCTGAGCCCGCTGCCGGCGCCGGCAGTGGCATAGGCGTCGGCGTCGGCGTCGGCGTCGGCGAGAGGGTCGGCGCCGGTCTCGTGCTCGACCACGCGCAGGCGCGCGTCCCCGCGCTCAGCGCGCCCGGTCGGCCCGGGCCCGGCGCCGCACCACCGACCGGCCCACCAGGGCGACGGCGCAGCCCGCCAGGCCGAGCACGCCCAGAAGACCCCCGGCGATGATCACGAGGCCGGCGCCGATGTTCGCACCCTCCAGGTCATCGGCCGTCGCCAGGCTCCAGACCTCTCCGAGGCCCGCGAGGACGATCCCGATCAGGGCGACGACCGCGCACACCCACAGGACGATCCGCAGGATCAGCACAGTCTCGCCGCCCGCAGGCCGGGCGGGCTTCGGTGCGGCGCTCATGGTTCCCCTTCCGTCGGCACTCTCGCGTCGGTCGACAGCCCACGATGCCAGACTGGGGCCATGCCCGAAGCCGTTTCGCCCGCTGGCCGCTACGCCCCCTCCCCGAGCGGCGACCTGCACCTGGGGAACCTGCGCACGGCGATCCTGGCCTGGGTGCTCGCGCGCCGCAGCGGCCGCGCGTTCCGGCTGCGCGTCGAGGACCTGGACCGGGTGCGCGAGGGCGCCGAGGAGCGCCAGCTCGAGGACCTCGAGGCGATCGGCCTGGACTGGGACGGAGAGGTCATGCACCAGTCCCGGCGCGCCGAGGCCTACGACGCCGCCCTCAGCCGACTCGCCGATGCGGGGCTGGTCTACGAGTGCTACTGCACGCGGCGGGAGATCCTCGAGGCGCCAACGGCCCCGCATGCTCCGCCCGGCGCCTACCCGGGCACATGCCGGGATCTGGACGAGAACGCCCGAGAGCGCGGACGCGCGAGGATGCGCGAGCTGCGGCGCGAGCCGGCCCTCCGCCTGCGCGCGGGAGTCGCCGAATGGGCGGTCCACGACATGTTCGCGGGCGAGGTCACCGGCACTGTCGACGACCTGGTGCTGCGCCGCGGCGACGGCGTGGTCGCCTACAACCTCGCGGTCGTCGTCGACGACGCCGCGCAGGGCGTGGACCAGGTGGTGCGGGCCGACGACCTGCTGAGCTCCGCCCCTCGTCAGGCCTATCTGGCTCATCTTCTGGACGGTGCCGACCTGGCGAGCGGCACCGATCCGGCGACCAGCGCCGACCGGAGCCGGGCGGCCGCGCCGGATCCGACCGCTCCGATGGAGTACGCGCACGTCCCGCTCGCCGTCTCCCCGAGCGGCGCGCGGCTGGCCAAGCGCGACGGCGCGGTGACCCTGCGCGATCGGCTCGAGCGCGGCGAGGACGTCGGTGACGTGGTGGAGCGGATCGGTGCTTCGCTCGGGCTCGAAGGATGCCGCAGCGCACGGGACGTGCTCGAACGCTGGGATCCCGCGACGCTGTCGCGCGAGCCGTGGGTCGTGGACCTGCCGGCCTGAGACGACGCGGAGGGCGCTCACGCGGGGGCCCGTGGGCGGGGTCTCACGCGGCCCCGTGCACTACGCGTAGTCAGAGGTCGGGTGACCGCATATATGGCACGTCACCCGACGTATGACTACGCGTAGTGCACGGAGGCACCGGATACCTCGCCCGGGCGACCGCGGACGAGCGAGGAGCCGCCGCGCCATCACGTCCAGGCGAGCAGCCGCCGCCCGCTCGGGAGCGACCTGCCGTCAGCCCTGCTGCTGGTCGTCACCGGAGTCGGAGGCGACCTCCTCGGGCTCGCTCTTGGGGCCCCAGAGCAGGGAGGCGACGGTCGCGATGGCCATGGCGCCGATGATCACGATGAGCGAGGCCGCGGTGCCGATCTCCGGCAGCTTCTCGAGGGCCTCGAAGCCGGGGATGAACTCGAGCGGGGCCTCGTGGATGGCGTGGATCAGCAGCTTCACGCCGATGAACGCGAGGATCGCCGCGATCCCGTAGTGCAGGTACGCGAGGCGGTCGACGAGGCCGCCCAGCAGGAAGTACAGCTGGCGCAGGCCCATGAGCGCGAACAGGTTCGCGGTGAACACGATGAACGGGTTCTGGGTGATGCCGAAGATCGCGGGGATCGAGTCGATCGCGAACATGACGTCCGTGAGTCCGATGACCACGAACACCATGAGCATCGGCGTGAAGACCTTCTTGCCGTCCAGGACGGTGCGGATCTTGTTGCCGTCGTACTCGTCGTGGACGTGGATGAAGCGGCCCACGAACTTCTGGACCGCGCTGTCCTCGCCGTCGTCCTCGTCGTCATCGCCCTTGACCTGCTTGATCGCGGTGTAGAGCAGGAAGATGCCGAAGATGTAGAAGATCCAGGACAGGTGGGAGATCGCGACCGAGCCCACCAGGATGAAGATCGCGCGGGCGATCAGCGCGATGATGATGCCCACCATCAGCACTTCCTGCTGGTACTTCTTGGGCACGGCGAACTTGCCCATGATCAGGATGAACACGAAGAGGTTGTCCACGCTCAGCGAGTACTCCGTGAGCCAGCCGGTGAGGAACTCGACCGAGACGTGGTGCGTGTCGCCCACGAAGTACAGGATCAGCGCGAAGACCAGCGCGAGCGCCACGTAGAAGCCCACCCACGCCAGGCACTCCTTCATGGAGGGCACGTGCGGACGGCGCGAGACCAGGATCAGGTCGCCCACGATGATGGCGATGAGGACCACCAGGGAGGTGATCTCGAAGGTCATGGACAGCTCACCCATGCGAGGGGACCCTCTCGGAAGCGGTGCGGGGACGGAGCGACCCGGGCCGACGGCGCGAGGCGTCTCGCGCGGTTCCGCCGTGGCCCAACGCCCCGTGCGATGCCGATGCGGCTTCGGGTGGGAGGACGGGCGGCACGAGGCACGGGCCGGGTCTGATCCCCTCAGGGTACCGTCGGCGCGGGCCGCGGCCGTTGTGAGAATCCCGGCGTCATGGGCGAGCTCCGGGCGATTGTGACGAATCACCGCGGCCGCCCGCCGTCGGCCCCGTCTCATCGCGCGATGCGCCCCGGCAGGCCCGGCGTAGCCTGAAGGAGTCCCCCACGGCAAGGACGCCGGCCTCCCCACGCAGACCCCCATGCAGAACTTGCAGAACAGGTGCTCCTCCATGTCCGGCCCGGCTCCGTCCACCGCCACCGACTCGCAGAGCGCGCGGACGTCCCCTGGCGCCCGCACCCCCGAGTCCGCCTCCTCGCTCGAGTGCTGCGCTCCCGAGCGGACGGCGCGCGAGCGCGCCCGTGCCGCCCGCGTCCGCCGCGCCGCGATCGACCCCCGCGTCCAGGCCGCCCGCCGCGGCCGGCGCGCCCTGTTCCTGTGGGGCATCGCGATGTTCGCGTACATCGTCACCGTCGCCGGCCGCACGAGCTTCGGCGTCGCGAGCGTCCAGGCCGCCGACCGCTTCTCCGTCGGCTCGGCCGCCCTGTCCCTGTTCGGCATGGTGCAGCTGGGCACGTACGCGGCCGCGCAGTTCCCCGCCGGTCTGCTGCTGGACCGCTTCGGGGCGCGACGGATGCTGGTCGCCGGCAGCGTGCTCATGCTCGTCGGGCAGATCGGGATGGCGTTCTGCACCGTCTTCGGCCTCGCCGTCGCCGCCCGCGTCCTCATCGGCGCGGGCGACGCCACCGTCTTCATCTCCGTGATCCGCCTGGCCGCCGCCTGGTTCCCCGCGCGCCGCGTCCCGCTGATCACCCAGCTCACAGGCGTCCTCGGCCAGTCCGGCCAGGTGATCTCGGCGATCCCGTTCTTCGCGATCCTCGTCCACGTGGGCTGGTCGCCGGCCTTCTCGCTGCTGGCAGCCCTCGTGTTCGCGGCGGGTCTGGGGTGCCTGCTGCTGGTGCGCGATGAGCCGCAGGACGGTCTGCCCACCGGCGCGATCCCCGTGCTCGCCTCCTCGCCCTGGCTGGTGCTGAAGGATGTTCTCGCCTCGCCCGGCGCGTGGGCCGGACTCGCCGCGCACTGGATCACCCTGTTCGCCGTGAACACGTACGTGGTCATGTGGGGCGTGCCCTTCCTGTCCTCGGGGCACCGGCTGCCGATGAACCAGGTCTCCACGCTGCTGACGATCCAGGTCCTCATCGGCATGGCGCTGGGACCCGCGATCGGGACGCTCTCGGGGCGCTTCCCACTGCGCCGCGGGCGCGTGCTGGCCGTGGGCGTGACGCTCATGGCCCTGCTGTGGACGGCGACCCTCGCGGTGCCCGGTGAGCACTCGATGCTCGCCCTGCTGCCGCTGGCCTGCGCGCTCGCGCTCGGGGCGGCGCTCAGCGGTCTCGGGTTCGACGTCGCTCGCACGGGCGTGCAGCCGATGTCCGTGGGCACCGCCGTGGGCTTCGTGAACATCGGCGGATTCGGCGCGGGGCTGGTCTCCGTGTTCCTGGTGGGTCTGGTCCTGGACCTGCTCGCTCCCGCGGGGAACCCGGGCCTGGACGACTTCCGGCTCGCCTTCGCCTCGATGGGCGTCCTCTTCGCCCTCGGCGTGATCGTGCTGCTGGTCGCCTCGGCACGCGGGGGCCTGCGCCCCGTCCCGCGCAATGGCCGCCCTCTGACCCCCGCCGAGGAGATCGGCGAGGAGCAGGCCGAGGCCCGCGCCGGGTCCGGCTCCGCAGCCTGACTCCGCACCGCCTTCCGTCGCATCGCCCCACGGATCTCCCACCGGTTCTCCGCCGGCTCCCGCTCGCCCTCTCCCGCGCACTGCATCTCAGCTATTCGCTCCGCCACACCTCGACTCGATACATCGACGTATTGAGTTGGCCGACGTATCGTCGTGCCCGTGCCTCACAACAGTGCTCCCGCGCGTCTCCTCAACTCCCTGCGCAGCGTGCTGCCCGATGAGTGGGCGAAGCCCATCGCCGCCCTGTTCATCACCGGGCTCTCGCTCGTACCGATCATCTACGCCGGCAACCTGACCTGGTCCTTCGCCGACCCCAACAACCACCTGGACCGCATCACCGCGGCCGTGGTGAACGAGGACACAGGCTCCGACCTGACCACTCCATCGGGCGACTCGAAGCACATCGACGCGGGCGACGAGTTCGCCGACACCCTCACCGATCTCGACAAGCCCACCGCCTACCGCTTCGTCGAGGTCGACGCCGAGACGGCGGAGAAGGGACTGGCCGACGGCACCTACGGGGCGACCGTCGTGATCCCGAAGGACTTCTCCTCCAACGTCTCCAAGCTCTCGGACGATCCCGGGAACGCCGCGCAGACCCTCATCGACGTGCGCACGAACGACACGATCAACTACGTGAGCGGCAACTTCACGAAGTCGATCGGCACCGCCCTCACCGACTCCCTGCGCAGTTCCCTGTCCAGCGAGTACCTCGACCAGATCTACGTGGGCTTCTCCTCGATCCACGACGGACTGGGCGATGCGGTCGACGGCTCGGGCGACCTGAAGGACGGAGCGGGAGACCTCGAGGACGGCATCTCGGACCTCTCCGACGGGGCCGACGACCTCGAGGACGGCACCTCGCAGCTCGCGGACGGCACCGGCCGGCTCGTGGACGGCACCTCGCAGCTGGCCGACGGCACCGGGCAGCTCGTCGACGGCAGCGGCACCCTCGCGGTCGGCCTCTCCCAGCTGCGCAGCGGCGCGGTCGAGCTGCACGACGGCACCGTCAGCCTCAGCAGCGGTGCGAACTCCCTGGATCAGGGCCTCACCACGCTCGACGGCAGCAGCTCGACCCTGCGCGACGGCTCCTCGAAGCTCGCCGACGGCACCTCGCGGCTCGACGGCGGCGCCTCGGATCTGGCCGACGGGGCCCGGCAGGTCGCCGACGGCACGGCCGCTCTCGACAAGGCCGTCACCGACGCGCAGAAGAAGGCCGATGACCTGGGCATCGACTCCGATTCCGTCGACAGGGCGTCCAAGGACGCGAACAAGGCCGTCGACGACCTCTCCACCGCTGCCGACGACCTCGTCGACGCGCTCGACGATCCCTCCCACGACGTCGGCGCCCTGCAGAAGAAGGCCGCCGACCTCGCGGAGAAGGCGAAGACCGCGGACACAGCGGTCACCGATCTCGGCGACGACGTCTCGGCCGCGAGCGAGGACCTGTCCACGGTGCGCGACGCACTCGACGGCGTGCAGGGCGCATCGGGCCTGAAGGGCGACACGGCCGATGCCGACGCCGCCGCGCAGGCCTCGAAGACCTCCTCGAGCGATGTCGCCTCAACGGTGGACGACTACACGAAGCGGCTCGACGAGATCGCGGCGACGTGCAGCACCTCCGACGGCGGCGCGGGCAGCGGCTCCGACGACGCCTCGGACGGCGGCGGGGACGAAGCGACGCCCGCCGCCGACTCGCAGGTCTGCGCGCAGCTCGCGGAGCTCTCCGAGGACTCGGACGGCCTGCGGGACTCCGCGAGCACCGCCTCGGATGACGCCGCGACCACCGCGACGGCCACGGCCGATGCGAAGGATGCCGCGGCGAACCTCGACTCCCTCGGGAGCGACGTCACCTCGGCGGCCGACGACCTCGCGACCCGCCTGGACAGCATCCAGACCCGGGCCGCGACGGCCAGCGACGCCATGGACGCCCTGCGCACACCGGCCGAGGAGCAGGCTCAGGACATCACGGACATCGCCGATGCGATCGACGATGCACGCACGGCCGCCCAAGGCACCGATGCAGAGGATGCGAAGAAGCGCATCGACGCCCTCGCCGACCAGGCCCGGCAGGCTGCCGACGCTCTCCCCGGCGCCTACGACCAGCTGCAGTCCGGCGCGGCCGACGTGCACAGCCTGAACGACGGCGCCCAGCAGGTCGCCGATGGCGCCGATCAGCTCGCGGGCTCCACGGGCACCCTGAACACGGGCGCGCAGTCGCTCGACTCGGGGCTCGGTCGCTACACCGACGGCGTCTCCAGCGCCCGCTCGGGCGCCGACCAGCTGGCCGCCGGGAGCTCGAAGCTCACCAGCGGGTCCTCGCAGCTCGCCGACGCCTCCGGCTCCGCAGCGCAGGGCGCCTCCGAGCTGCACGACGGGGCGACCGACGTCGACGACGGTGCCCAGCAGCTGGCCTCCTCCTCCGTCCAGCTGGACGACGGGGCCAAGCAGGCGGCCGATGGGTCCGCCCAGCTCGCCGACGGCGCGCACCGGCTCGACGACGGCGCCGTGCAGCTCGTCGACGGCGCGGACCAGCTCCACAGCGGGCTCGTCGACGCCGAGGACCAGGTGCCGGACTACAGCGACGCCGAGCGCGAGAACCTCGACGACGTCGCGAGCGACCCGGTGGGCATGAACTTCGAGCGCTCGAACGACGTGGGCCGCTTCGGCGAGGGCCTCACCCCGCTGTTCCTGTGCATCGGCCTGTGGGTCGGCGGCATGTCGATGTTCCTCATGATGCCGCCGTTCTCCGCGCGCGCCGCGCGCCGTGGCGTCGGGGCCGTGAAGCTGCTGGTGGGCGGTCTGCTGCCGGCGTTCGTCCTGGGCATCGTCGAGTCCGCGATGGCGGTGGCGGTCCTCCACCTGGCCGTCGGCATCGAGGTCATGCACCTGGGGTGGATGTACCTGCTGGCGGCGTTCACCTCCCTGGTGTTCGTCGCGCTGAACCACGGCTTCGGCGCTGTGTTCGGGCCGATCGGCAAGTTCGTGGGGCTCATCCTCATCGCTCTGCAGATCGCCGCCGGCGGGGGCACCTACCCCGTGCAGACGATCCCCGCGTTCCTGCGGTTCTTCCACCCGTACCTGCCGATGACCCACGCGATCGACGCCTTCCGGGGCGTGATCGGCGGCGGCTGGGTCAACCCGGTCCAGGACCTGTCGGTGCTCGGGATCTGGCTCCTGATCGGCGTGGCCATGGGCCTGGCCGGGGCGCTCCGGGCGCGGCACGGCGCGTCGACCGGCGACGCCGACTGACGCGGGTCGGGCCGGCTGACGCCCGGCGGGCGGGCCGACGCCCGACGGCCCGCCCGCCCGCGCGGCGCTCAGCCCACGACGCGCAGGCTCGGCGCCCGCGGATCGACCTCGAGGCGCCGCAGGTGCATGTACCGCCCCGTGCGCTCGGGGTCCCAGGCGTGGAAGGCGATCATGTCCTCCCCGTCGGGACCCGTGGTGAACGAGTTGTGCCCGGGCCCGATGAGCCCCGTGGCCTCGTCGGTCGCCAGCAGGATGTCCTCGCCGTCGGCCGGCCGGTGCCACGGGCCGGTGGGATGGCGGGCCCACGCCCACGCGGTCCGGTACCCGGCCCCCTGGTAGGAGCCGCCCGAGTAGCTGAGGAAGAGCACGCCCTCGCGCTCGAGCACATGGGCTCCCTCGAGCGTGTGCCAGTCGTGGACGCCGCCGTGCATCGGACGGTCGCGCGCGAAGATCTGCCAGTCGGCATCCGGGGCGAGCACCGGGACGATCTCCCCGATCCGCGTCGGCTCGGGAAGCGGCGCGACCGCGAGGTGCGTGCCCACGCGCTCGGCGTCCAAAACGTCCCGCGCGAAGAACAGCCACCAGCTCCCGTCGGCCGCCCGGAACGGCGACGCGTCGATCGCGAAGAGCTCCCCCGGGGTGAGGTCGACGCCCTGGTCGCGGAAGGGCCCGCGCGGGGTCCCTGCGCGGGCCACCCGCAGATGGTGCCCACGATCGCCGTGGCCCACCGAGTAGTACATCCACCAGGCGCCGTCGCGCTCGCAGACCTCGGGCGCCCAGTAGGACTCGCCGGCCTCCTCGGGAAGCGCCTCGAGCACCTCGCCGACGGCCTCCCAGGTGCGCAGATCGGGCGAGACGGCGGCCGGGACCGCACGGCCGTCCGCGGTGCGCGGCCCCGTGCCGTAGGCGATCCAGCCGTCGTCCGTCCGCACCACGTCCGGGTCCGGGAGCGGATGCCCGTAGGCGGGCGCGCTCATCCCTTGAGCCCCGTCGCCGCGATGCCGGCCACCAGATAGCGCTGAAGGAAGAAGAAGATCGCGAGCACCGGGATCAGGCTGAGCGTCGCCGCCATGAACAGTCCCCCGTAGTCGAAGGTCTGGGCGGTGAGGAAGGACGACAGGTAGATCTGCACCGTGTTCGCGCTCTGCCCGGAACCGGCGACCACCAGGGGCCACAGGAAGGCGTTCCACGATCCGATGAGCCCCAGCACGGTCAGCGCCGAGGCGAAGGGCAGCGTGTTCGGGAAGATGACCTGGAAGAACGTGCGGAAGTAGCCGGCGCCGTCGATGTGCGCCGCCTCCTCGACCTCCTTCGGGAAGTTCACGTAGAACTGGCGGAAGAGGAACACGTTGAACGCGCCGAACAGGCCCGGGATGATCAGGCCGCGCAGCGTGCCGATCCACCCCAGCGAGGCCACGATGATGAAGTTCGGGACGAACGCCGTGGTGCCGGGGATCAGCAGCACGATCACGACCATCATGAACATGGGCAGGGCGAACCGGTTGGGGATGCGCGCGAGGGCGTAGCCGGCGAGCGCGGCGATGAGGATCGACAGGCTCGTGGCGACCACGGCCATGATCGCCGAGTTCTTCAGCGCGTCCAGGAACCGCGGATCGCTCAGCACCTCCGGGATCCTGGCCCACTGCGGGTTAGAGGGCCAGAACGTGAAGGTCGTCGAGTAGATCTCGTCGTTCGTGGACAGCGCCGTCTTCACCATCGCGTAGAACGGCACCAGGAACACCAGTGCGAGCAGCGATGCGATCACGTAGCGCACGATCAGTCCGCCGCGGCGGCGCCGGTACCCGGCCATCGTCAGGGTGCTCATGAGCGGTCTCCTCCGTCGGGTCGGATGATCTCCGGTGCCGCCGCGGCGGCGGGGTGGCCCCCGTCGGCCGACAGGTCGGAGGGGGCGTCGGCCGACGGACTCTGGGGCGCGCCGGTCCCCGCGAGATCCGCGGTGACCGTCGTCCCGACGCCCGCGCCGACGGGCCCGCGTCGACGCCACGGCAGACGGCGTCGACGGGCGTCGTCGTTGCTGTCGAAGCCGATGATCCAGGTCTGCAGGAGGCCGGCGACGACCATGATCGCGGTGAGCACGAGCGCGCCCGCGCTGCCGTGCCCGAAGTCCTGCTCGGGCCCGAGCGCGATGTTGTACAGGTAGACGAGCGGCGGGCGGGTCTCCGGATTGTTGCCGGTGAGGTTGTAGAACTCGTCGAACGCCTGGAAGGCCGCGATGAGCAGCAGGAGCAGCACCGCGGTCGAGGTCGTGCGCAGCTGGGGCAGCGTGATCATGCGGAACATGCGCCAGCCGCCGGGGTTCAGCCCGTCGACCGCCGCCGCCTCGTAGAGCTGGGACGGGATCGCCTGCAGGCCCGCGAGGAACAGCAGCATGTAGAACCCGACCTGCATCCACAGGCGCACAGAGATCAGCACGACCCACCAGTACGGGGAGGCCGAGAGCCAGTCCGCGATCGGGTCCAGCCCGATGCTCGAGAGCATCGTGTTCACGACGCCCGAGTCCAGGCCGTTGAACAGCCCCAGCCGCCACACGACCGAGGCGACGACGTAGCTGCAGGCCGTCGGCAGGAAGAACACCGAGCGGTAGAACGCCTGGAAGCGCGGGATGCCGTTGACCAGCACCGCGAGGAACAGGGAGGTCGCCATGGTCACCGGCACGATGAAGATCGCGAAGATCGTGAAGGTGCGCAGCGAGTACAGGAACGCCGTGTCGGTGAGGAAGTCCTTGAAGTTCCCCAGGCCCACGAACTGCGTGGGCAGCACGGTGCCCTTCGCCTCGAAGAAGCTCAGCGCCCCGCCCCACAGCAGCGGGATGATCGTGAAGATCAGCAGGCCGACGGCGAACGGGGTGAAGAACAGCCAGAACGCGATCCCGGTCCCGCGGATGCGCGTGGGGCGGGAGCTGTCGCGCGAGCGCGCCCGCGCGGCGCGCGAGGACCGGCCCGCGGTCGCGGTGCTCACTTCGCGACTGCCTTGTTGCTGGCCTCCTCCGCCGCGGACAGCTCCGCCTCCGGGTCCGCCCCCTTCTTGAGGATGTTGCTGATGGCGTCGGTGAACGGCGTGTTCACGGCACCGGTCCACTCGGGCGGCCCGGAGACGCCCATCTCCTTCGCCATGGTCGCGATCTCGAGCCCGTTGCCGGACTTCAGGGCCTCGGCCTTGTCGGCCACCGAGGTGATCGGCGGGATGTGGAACCCGTAGCTCAGGGCCCAGTCGGTCTGGTCGTCCGTCTGGTCGATCCACAGCCACTTCACGAAGGCGGTGGCGGCCTCGATGTTCTTCGAGGCGCCCGCGACCTGCTCGTTCCACGAGCCGACCATCGCGACCTGCTTCCCGTCCGAGCCGACGGCCGGATGGGGGAAGACGCCGACGTCGTCGAGCGCGTCCTCGAGCTGCGGCAGCGCCCAGCATCCGCCCCAGGTGATGGCCGAGAGGCCGGTCGAGAAGGCCGCGGGGTCGGTCCAGTCCGAGGGCGCCCCGGTGAGCAGGGACTTGTCGGACTTCATCTGCTGGATCTGCGTGAGGCCCTCGACCATGCCCGGCGTGTTGTAGCCGACGGCGTCCCTCGCCTCGTTCATCGGACTGCCGCCCGCGGCCCAGATCATCGTCCAGCAGATCGCATCGAAGTTGTTCCCCAGGAACAGGCCCTTCTGCTTGCCCCCGGTGAGCTCCTTGGCCGCATCCACGAGGTCGTCCATGGTCTTCGGGACCTCGATGCCGGCCTTCTCGAACATCGACTTGCGGTAGTAGAAGTGCTGGGGATCCAGGATCATCGGGACGCCCCAGATCTTGCCGTCGATCGTCACCGTGTTCAGCGACGCCGGGTTGAACTGGTCCTTGACCGGCTCCATGATCGAGGAGAGGTCGGCGTAGCGCCCCTGCTTCGCCTGGTCGACCGCGATCGCGTTGTTCTCGAACACGTCGACGCCGTTGCCCGAGAGCAGGCTCGTGGAGAGCTTCGCGGCGTAGTCGCCCATCACCCAGTTCACCGTGACGTCGTTCTTGTCGTAGGCCGCGGCGTACTTCTTCGCGGCATCCTGCGTGCCGTCCTCGCCGTACTGGTGGTACCACTGGCTGATCCCGCCGCCACCGCCGTCGCTGCCGCCGCCCTTGGTCAGCCCTCCGGTGTTGCCGCCGCAGGCCGCGAGACCGATGCCCATCGCGGAGGCGCCCGCGAGGCCGAGGGCGCTGCGCCGGCTGAGCGGCGCCCGGGAGATCCCGGCGCCGTCGACCGGGCCCCTCCGCAGCCGTCCTGCGTCCCGCATCGAGTGATCGTCGCTGTTCCGTGCGCTCCGTCGCGTCATGGTGACCTCCCTGGGCCTCCACCGGGCAGGACGTCGTCGTCCTCCTCCATCCGGTGGCGTCGCGGCGATTCTAACGTTGCACATGGTGCGCATCACAAGAGGCGGGAGGTCTCGGTATGGTCTCGCCGCGCGGGCGGCGACGGAGGGCGGTGTGCCCCGCTACCGCGCACATCACGCCTGACGCCCGCCCACCACGTCATCCGTGCGGGTCTGCGGACCATTCGTCGCCGCGAATGGTCCGCAGACCCGCACGAACACAGCCCCGGCCACAGCCGCAGCCACCGCTGCGAGCATCGAGCACGACCTCGGGCACGCCGGCCAGCATCGCGCCGTGCACCTTGACACCATGGGCGCAAACCGGTTTGATAGCGCCCGTTCGTTCCGATGCGCGCCGCCGTAGGACGCCATCGCCGAATCCGCCGTTCCACGAGGAGGTGCCCGATGCCGCGAGCAACCATCGGTGACGTCGCGCGCGTCGCGGGTGTGTCCAAGGGGACCGTCTCCCTCGCGTACTCGGGGAACCGGCCGGTCGCGGAGGAGACGCGCCGACGCATCTTCGCGGCGGCCGAGGACCTGCGCTGGACCCCCAGCCAGAGCGCCCGGGCCCTGGCGACCTCCCGCACCGGCAGCATCGGACTGGTGCTCAACAGGCGTCCCGACGTCATCGCCACGGACACCTTCTTCTCCCGCTTCATCGCAGGCTGCGAGGCGGTGCTGGCAGAGGCGGGAATGGGCCTCATGCTCCACGTCGTCGGGGACCCCGATGCCGAGGCCGCGGTCTACGAGCGCTTCGCAGCCGGACGGGTCGACGGGGTGATCCTGCTGGATGTCGAACAGGACGACACCCGGCCCGAGCTCGTGCGCGACCTCGGACTGAGCGCAGTCGTTCTCACCGGTGAGCAGCCCCATACGGACACGAGCTCGGATCTTCCCGTGGTCTGGACCGACGACGCGTCGGCCATCCATGAGCTCGTCGACCTTCTGGTCCACGCCGGCCACGAGCGCATCGCCCATGTCGCGGGCCCTCTGCGCTACGTCCACGCGGCGACCCGCCGCCGTGCATTCGAGGCGGCGATGCGTCGGCACGGTCTGGAAGAGGCCCGGATCGTCGAGGGCGACTTCACCGCAGCCTCGGGACGGTCGGCGGCCGAGCAGCTGCTCGGGTCCGCGGCCCCGTGCCCTTCGGCCGATGGAACCGCGCCGATCACGCTCCCCGACCGCCCGACGGCGATCGTCTTCGCCAACGACGTGATGGCGATCGCCGGCCTCTCCTATGCCCGCAGCATCGGGCTGCGGGTTCCCGACGACCTCTCGATCACCGGGTTCGACGACTCCGAGCTCTCTGCGCACCTCTCCCCCGGACTCACCTCGGTATCGACCGGAGCAGAGGCCCGTGGGGAAGCCGCGGCGCGCACTCTTCTGGCCGTCCTCACCGGCGCGGCCCCGCAGTGCGTGGAAGTCGAGGGCAATCGCGTCGTGCGCCGAGGAAGCCTCGCACCCCCGTCCACCGTCTGACCCACCGCGCGCACCCGAGCCGTGCGCGCCCACCCCTCGGCCCATGGAGCCGACTGTCCCTGAGGAGATCGATGAGGACCCTCACCCGCCGCACTCTCGGCACCGCAGCGCTCGCTCTTCCGCTCGCCCTCGCGGCGTGCGGACGCAGCGCCGTGGACTCCCAGGAGGCCGCGACCTCGCGCGGTCCGATCAGCATCTGGGTCTCCACCAATGAGCAGGAGCTCGCCTGGGGCAAGGCGGTGAGCGAGGCGTGGAACGCCGAGCACGAGCACGAACCGGTCACGTTGCAGGAGATCCCGGCCGGTTCGAGCTCCGAGGAGGCGATCACCGCGGCGATCGTCGCGGGAACCACCCCTGACCTCATCTTCAACATCTCTCCCGCTGCTCTCCCGGACTGGGTGCGTGCGGGCGGTCTCGTCGACCTGACGACTTTCGAGGGCGGCCGCCGCCACATCGAGGAGCGCGGCGGCACGCGCGCCCGGAACTATGCCGAGGACGAGGGGAAGGGCGGCTACTACCAGCTGCCGTGGAAGTCCAACCCCGTCATGCTCATGTACAACCGGAAGATCTTCGCCGATGCCGGCCTCGACGCGGAGACACCGGACCTGGACACCTTCGACAAGCTCCTCGACGCCTCCCGTCAGATCGTCTCCTCCGGGGCTGCAGGATCCGCGATCTGGCCGTCGCCGACGAGCGACTTCTATCAGCCCTGGTCCGACTTCTACCCGCTCTACCTGGCCCAGACGGGCGGCACCCGGCTCATCGAGGACGGTTCGGCGACCTTCGACTCACCCGACGGCCTGGCCGTCGCCCGCATGTGGCGATCCATGTACGACGAGGAGCTGGCACCACGGGAGCAGTCGACCGATGACGCCATGACCACGGGCGCGACCGCGATGCAGCTGGCGGGTCCCTACGCGATCGCGACCTACAAGGATGCGATCGACTACGGCTTCATGCCTGTGCCGACGGCCGAGGGGATCGCCGCCGAGAAGACCATCACCTTCGCCGACTCCAAGAACGTCTCTCTGTGCTCGACGAGCACGAACCGCCTCACGGCCTGGGAGTTCCTGGCCTTCGCAACCGACGAGAAGTGGGACGGGGAGCTCCTCGAGCTGACGGGGCAGATGCCCCTGCGCCAGGACCTCGCCTCCGTGTACCCGGACTACTTCGCGAAGAACCCCGACTACACGAGCTTCGCCGACCAGGCGGACCGCGTGGCCGACGTCCCGTACGTCTCCGGAGGGATCGAAATCTGGCAGAGATTCCGCGACGCGTACTCCGGGGCGGTGATCTTCGGGACCGACTCCGTGGAGCAGGGGCTCGAGGACGTCGCCCACCAGATCGACGCCCTGATCAAGGAGTGATGACGATGACGACTCCCTCCGCTCTCGCGGCGCCTCGCGCCCGCACCTCCGCCCGCGACCCGTGGTGGCGACGCCTTCTCGGCACACAGCCGCTGGGGCTCGGCATGTCCCTCCCCTACATCGTCTTCCTGGCGGTGGTGATGGCGTACCCGCTGGGCTATGCCGTCTACATCTCGTTCTTCGACTACGTGTTCACAGCGCCCGGCGTCCACGCCGACCACCCGTTCGTGGGGCTCGCGAACTACCGCGCCGTGCTCAGCGATCCGCGCGTTCTCGGCTCCTTCGCGAACATCGCGGTGTTCCTGATCATCAACGTCCCGCTGACGGTGATCCTCTCGATGGTGCTCGCCTCGGCGCTGAACTCGCTGACGCGCTGGACAGCGGCCTTCCGGGTCGCCTTCTACGTCCCCTACGTGACCGCGAGCGTGTCCCTGATCGGCGTCTGGATGCTCATGTTCTCGCAGGACGGGCTGGTCAACTCGATCCTCGGTCCGTTCGCCCCAGACCCCTCGTGGCTCGTGAACTCGCACCTGGCGATGCCCTCCATCGCACTGTTCGTGACCTGGAAGCAGCTCGGGTTCTACGTCCTGCTGTATCTGGCCGCCCTGCAGAACGTCCCCAAGGAGCTCTACGAGTCCGCGCAGGTCGACGGCGCCGGGGCGGCGAAGCGCTTCCTGCACATCACCGTCCCCGGGGTCCGCTCCACGACGCTGCTCGTGCTGATCCTCGCCATCATCACCGGCTCGAACCTGTTCACGGAGCCCTACCTGCTCACCAACGGGGGCGGGCCCGACGGGGCCTCGGCCTCACCCGTCCTGCTCATCTACCAGAAGGGCATCCAGCAGGGGAACCCGGACCTCGCCTCGGCGATCGGCGTGATCCTCGTGATCCTCGTCGGCCTGCTGTCACTGATATCGACCCGCCTGACGAAGGAGGATTGAGATGTCCGTCGATCGTTCGACCCCCGGGGCCACCCCGGACCGCGCAGGCCGCAGGCGCAGGTCACGGGGGCCTGTGTACGCGGTGCTCGCCGTCATCGCTCTGGTCTTCATCTTCCCCTTCTACTTCATGGCGATCGGGGCGTTCCAGGAGGACCCGACGACGAGCCTGTCGGCACTGGCTCCCCGGGGCGGGTGGACGCTCGAGAACTTCACGACGATCAACGAGCGGCTCGGGCTGCTGCGGGCGCTCGTGAACTCACTCGTCTTCACCGCGGGCGTCCTCGCGGGAACCCTCGTGTTCGGACTGTCCGCCGGGTACGCCCTCGCCCGACTGCGATGGCGGGGCCGCGGCGCACTGTTCGTGGTCATGCTGGGCGTCCAGATGGTGCCCTTCCAGTTGCTGATGATCCCGCTCTACGTGCAGATCGCCGGGAACTACGGGCTCGGCGACACCTACGCAGGGATGATCCTGCCCTCGCTCATCAACACGACGGCGGTGTTCATCTTCCGCCAGTTCTTCCGGAGCCTGCCGGAGTCGATCTTCGAGGCCGCTCGCATCGACGGCGCCAGCGAGCTGCGCGTGCTGTGGTCCATCGCGATACCCATGGTCCGCCCCGCCATCGCGACGGTCGTGCTGATCACCTTCATCGGCCCGTGGAACGAGTTCCTCTGGCCGTTCCTCATCACCAAGGAGTCCTCGATGCAGCCGCTCGCCGTGGCGCTCGCCAACTACATCAACAACGTCGCCGGGACGGTCGCGAACCCCAACGGCGCGATCCTCGCCGGCGCCTGCACGCTCGCCTTCCCCGTGGTGATCCTGTTCTGCCTGTTCCAGCGCTACTTCACGGCATCCGACATCGGAGCCGGCATCAAGGGGTGATGCCCTCACTGCTCGATGCGCGCATCCGACCCGGCGGCAAGCCCTCACGAACCGCTCCGGTCTCCATGACGACCGGTGCAGGCGCACCGCACCCCCTCACCACACCCCCGAACCGCGAAGGACAACCATGACCACCGTCAGCCTCTTCGGCGATGCACGCTTCCCCCTGGGGCCGTTCACCCCTTACGAGCACAACCCGATCCTGCGGCCCAAGGGCGACTCCTGGGAATCGGCGAACCTCTACAACCCCGCAGCGCTCGTCGTCGACGACCAGGTCGTCCTCCTCTACCGCGCCCACGCCGAAGACATCGTCTCCCACATCGGCATCGCCTTCAGCGACGACGGGTACCACTTCGAGCGCGAGGACGCCCCGATCCTGTCCCCCGAGCACGACTACGAGCGGTATGGCTGCGAAGACCCCCGCATCGCCTGCATCGAGGGCACCTACTACCTGACCTACACGGGCTGGGACCGCGAGACCGCCCAGCTGTGCCTGGCGACCTCACCGGACCTGCGCACCTGGACCAAGCACGGACCACTCTTCGAGGACTTCAACACCTTCGCCGCGGTCAGCGACAACGGCAAGCAGAACTGGTCGAAGGCCGGCGTGATCGTCCCCCAGCAGATCCACGGACAGTGGTGGATGTACTTCGGAGAGGGAGCGATCTACTGGGCCACCAGCGACGACCTCATCCACTGGACACCCGGAACACCCGACACCGAACCCATGTACTCCCCCACCCCGGGCACCTTCGACGAAGCCCTCGTGGAGATCGGCACCTCCCCCGTCCTCACCGACACCGGACTGCTGCTCATGCTCACCAACGGCGCCACCCGCATCGTCCACGAGGACGGCACCACCGGCGTCGACTACCGCTGCGGACAGATCGTCATCGACCCCGCCCAACCGACCACGGTCCTCGCCCGCCTCCAAGAGCCCTGGCTGCGCCCGCAGACCTACGAGGACACCCACGGCCTGGTCTCCAACGTCACCTTCGTCGAAGGACTCGTGAAGTTCCACGACCGCTGGTTCGCCTACTACGGACAGTCCGACACCACCCTCGCCGTCGCAGTCACCGACCCCGACAACAGGTACGGCACAGGACTCCACGCCGACGCATGAGTCCGACGGGCGAGAACGGCTCCGAGGCCCCGTGACCCCGTGGCCCGCACGAAGTGCCACGGTCCCCCCACAAGATATGAGGCCGGCGAACCAAGAGAAGCTTCTCTTGGTTCGCCGGCCTCATATCTTCTGCTCGACCGGACCGCGTCAGTTGTTCCGCGCCGGGCCGGGCGCTGGCCTCACTCCCCCGCGATCGCGCGATCCAGGAGGCCAGAGATCTGCTCGAGCACCTCGTCGACGGGGCGCTCGGCGAGCTCCTTCATGAACGGCTCGATCTTCACGGGGCCCGAGTAGTCGGCCGCGCGCACGGCGCCCATGAAGCCGGGGACATCGATGACTCCGGTCGCGAAGGGCAGGCGTCGGTCGAGGTCCTGCTGCTCGTCGCGCTCGCGGTCGTCACGGGCGTCGTTGATGTCGACCGAGACGATGTCGGCATCGGTGAGGCCCTCGAGGTCCGAGACGTCCTCGCCGGCGGTGTACCAGTGATAGCTGTCGAGGATGAGGCCCACGTTGTCCGCGCCCGAATCGGCGATCAGCTCGCGGGCCTCGCGCAGCGAGTGGATGAAGGGGAAGCGCTCGGTGGACCAGAAGGTCTTCGGGCCGATGTACTCGAGGCCGATGCGCAGGCCGGCGTCGGCCAGCAGGTCGGCGACCAGCGCGAGGCGCCCGGCGTGCAGACGCCAGTTGCGGCGGTGGTCGAGCTCGTCGTGCATCGGCCGCATCCAGGTGCCCACGCGCGTGACGCCGGCGGCGGTGAGCAGGTCCAGGCTCTCCGGGAGGTCGACCAGGGCGCGGCGGAACTCCTCGGCCGGAGCATCGAGCGGCACGGGCAGCCCCGTCATGCCCCACTCCAGTCCGCGCTCGCGCACGGAGTCGGCGAACTCGCGGACGGCTGCGGTGCTGCCCAGCGAGCGGAAGTGTCCGAGATCGGGGTCGACGCCGCCGAAGCCGTGCTTCGCGGCGAGGTCGACGGCGGTGGGCAGGTCGAGGTCCAGGCCGAGTGCTCCGGCGGAGAGGTTCGAGAACATTCCCCGAGCCTAGGCGCGTTCTCTTCCCACGTGGGGAATTCCCGAGCGATGTCCATCTGCTGGGACTCCCAGGGATGCGCCCGATCAGGTCAGGAGGCCTCGTCCCCGGGGGCGAGAGATCCGTAGGCGTCGACGAATCGCTCCAGGAGCTCCAGCAGCCGCGAGGAGTCGGCCTCCCCCAGCGTGCGCAGGGCGGCCTCGTACCCCTGGAGCGAGACGGCGACGTCCTTCTCGAAGACATCCCTGCCGGCCTGCGTGCTCACGACATGGAAGGCGGAGCCCGCTGCGGGGCGCGTCTTCTCGAGGAGCCCGTCGGCCACGGCCGCGTTCACCTGGCGGTTCACCGTCGACTGCTCGAGGCCGAGCTCGCGAGCGATCTCCTTGAGCGTGCGCGGCGACCCGTCCGTGAACAGCCAGAGGATCCGCAGGTCGGCGGTCCCCAGGCGCATGTTCTGCTGATGGCTGCGACGGAAGCGCTCGAGCCTCGCGTACTGGCCGGCCAGGCGCCTGCCGCCCTCGACGTCCATCGTCGGATCGTCGCCCTCGTGCGCGGTCATCTCGTTCCTCTCATCACCCGGGATGGGCTTCCCGTCGAGCAGTGTGTAGTCTACATAGGATCGCTTGTGTAACTTACACATCGCTTCGCGCACCTCTCCGGAAGGCCCTGATGACACCGACACCAGACGTCGCCCCACCCCGTGCCGCCGCTCGTCGCCCGGCACTGATCCTCGCCGTGGCGGGCTTCTCGAGCCTCAGCGCCTCGCTCATGCAGTCGCTCGTGATCCCCATCCAGCCCGAGCTGCCCACCATGCTCGACACCTCGGCCGCCAACGCGGCGTGGGTCGTCACCGCGACGCTGCTGGCCGGCGGCGTGGCCATGCCCGTCTCGGGCCGGCTCGCCGACCTCAAGGGCCGCAAGCCCGTGCTCCTCGCCTCCGCCGCCCTCCTGCTCATCGGCTCGCTGGTCTGCGCCCTCGGCGACTCCCTCGCCCCCGTCCTCGTGGGGCGCGTGCTGCAGGGCCTCGCGATGGGGTACATCCCCGTCGCCATCAGCTTCGTCCGCGAGGTGATGCCCGCCCATCTGCGCAACGCGGCCGTGGCCGGCATCAGCGCGACGCTCGGCGTCGGAGGCGCCCTGGGTCTTCCGATCTCGGCGTGGATCGCCCAGTCCTACGACTGGCACGCCCTCTTCTGGGTGGCCAGCGCCCTCGCCGCCATCATGGTGATCGCCACCGCAGCGGCCCTCCCCCATCGGCCCGCCGCGGCCTCCGGGCGCCTCGACGTGCTCGGCGCGCTCGGCATGGCTGTCGGCGTCGTCGGAGTGCTGGTGGGCGTGTCCAAGGGCAGCAGCTGGGGCTGGACGAGCCCGGCGACCCTCGGCACCATCCTCGGCGGCCTGCTGGTCCTCCTCCTCTGGGGCCGCTTCGAGCTGCGTCGCACCAGCCCGCTGGTGGATCTGCGCACCACCGCCCGTCGGCCGATCCTGCTCACGAACATCGCGGCGGTGCTCGCCGGATTCGGGATGATGGCGCAGTCGATCGTGATGCCCCAGCTGCTCCAGGCGCCGGACGCGACCGGCTACGGCCTGCACCAGACGATGCTGCAGGCGGGGCTCTGGATGGCGCCGGCGGGCCTGATGATGCTCGCCTTCACCCCGATCTCGAGCCGCATGCTGGACCGCCTGGGCGGGCGAGTCACCCTGGCGATCGGCATGATCGTGCTCGCCTCCGGGTACGTCCTCGCGTTCTTCCTCACCGGTGCGCCGTGGCAGCTCATGCTCGCCTCCTGCGTGTCCTCCGCCGGCGTGGGCATCGCCTACGCGGCCATGCCCACGCTGATCATGGAGAACGCCCCCGAGGCGGAGGCAGGGGCGGGCGTCGGGCTGAACTCGCTCATGCGCTCGATGGGCACCACGAGCGCCGGGGCGGTGATGGCGATCGTGCTCACCTCGGTCACCATGCCGCTCGGCAGCGCGGCGATCCCCACGCTGGACGCCTTCCGCCTGTGCTTCGCGCTCGGCGCGGTCGCGGGGCTCGCGGCCGCCGGCGTCACGCTGTGCATCTCGCGCCGTCCGTCGTCGCCCACCCCCACCCCGCAGTCAGCTCCCGAGGCCGAGCCGGCCCTGCCCTGAGCCCGTCGGCGGCGCCCAGCGCGGATCGCGGCCGAGGAAGGCGAAGAGCCGCTCCTGCTCGCTCGCGCCCTCGGGGACGGGCTGCTGCTCGCCGAACTGGCCCGTCGGCCGCAGATACTCCTCCATGGCACTCATGCCGGTGAGCGCCGCGTGGACCATGTCGGGATCGAGGCGGTCGTCCTGGCCGCTCGAGCGCGCGAGGTCCCAGGTGTGGAAGAAGACGTCCCCGGTGAAGATCTCGTCGATCACGGCGCCGACCGGACGGTCCTGCCCCGTGTGGCGATTCGCGTGGGAGCGCGCGGAGACCTCGGGGTCGGCGAGGATCCTGCGGATCTGCTCGTCGAGGTGCGTCCAGGCGCGGGCCGGGTCCTCCTCGGCCGACGGCCCTGGCGCGAAGCGCACGTCGGAGCCGTCCTCGATGACCGCGGGCAGCCAGTTCACCAGGTGGTCGACGACGTCGCGCGCCCGCCACTCGGCCACGGGCGTGGGCGCGTCCCAGTCGGCCGTGCCGCGCACGGTCGCGGTGAAACGGTCGGCGATGGCCCCGTACTTCTCGGCGGGCGGGAGCTGCGGGAGGGGCGCGGTCAACGCTGCTCGCCCCGCTCGGTCAGGAGCGCGTCGAGGGCCTCGTACCCCTGCTGCACGCCCGTCTCCATGTCGCTCGCGAGCATCTGCTCGCGGGAGGCGAAGGAGTCGAAGAGCGAGCATCCGTGCAGGCGGGTGAGGCCGTCGCCGATGTCTTCGACGCGGACGGTCTCGAGGGTCACGGCCTCGGGCCAGGCGTCGTAGGTGAAGGTCTGGACGATGCGGTCGGGGAGCACGTCGTGGAAGCTGCCGTGGAAGGAGTACGACTCCCCCTCGGGGTCGGCGGTGCGGAAGGCCGTGTAGGCCCAGGCGCCGCCGGTGGTCGCGTCCCAGCGGGTGATGCGGGTGGTGAGGTCGTGCGGGCCGATCCAGCGGGCGAAGAGCTCGGGGTCGGTGTGGGCGCGCAGCACCTGCTGGGGCGATGCGCGGAAGTCGCGCTCGATGCGCACGACGGGCAGGTCGGGGTCGGCGCTCATGCGTGCGGTGGTCAGGGGTGCGTCGGGACTCATGGCTGGTCCTCCTCGGAGGGTGTGTGCGTCGGGGTGGCGGGTGGGGCGGTCACGGGATCGGCCAGCACGTCCTCGAGGCGGGACATGCGCGCTTCGGCCGCGCGTCGATGCCGGTCGATCCATCCGGTCAGCTCGCCCAGGGCCTCGGCGTCGAGGCGGACGGGGCGGCGCTGCGCGTCGCGGCTGCGGGTCACCAGACCCGCTCTCTCGAGGACCGCGATGTGCTTGCTGACGGCCTGCAGGGACATGTCGTAGGGGGCGGCGAGGTCGCCGACGGCGGCGTCGCCGAGGGCGAGCCGAGAGACCAGGTCGCGCCGGGTGGGGTCGGCGAGGGCGGCGAAGGCCCTCGTCAGTTCATCGTCGTCCATCACGTCCTTCGTCAACCGGTGGGTTGAGGACGACGGTACGCCGGTCGGCGCCCGTGATCAACCCCTCGGTTGAACACAGACGTCGGGGCCCGCGGAGGACTCGAGCCGCGCGAGCCACTGCCGCACCGTGTCCCCGACGGCGCGCGATGCTTCGAGGGGCGCCAGGTGCCCGACGCCCGGCAGGAGGCGGGGCGTCGGCCTCCCGGGCAGCGCCGCCGACAGCCTGGCCGCCTGCTCGACGGGGATCCAGGGGTCCTCCTCGCCCCAGCCGATCGCGACCGGGCAGCGCACCGAGCCCAGGCTGCGCGCGATCGGTCGGGTGTGGGCCGGCGTGAGCGCCGCGATCTGGCGGTAGAAGCCGGACCTCCCCTCGGGCGTCGTCCAAGGGTCCACCAGCTGCTCGAGCACCCGGGCGTCGAGCGGGGCGCCCGCCGCGCCGGAGATGTACTCGCGCACGAGCGCACGGTGCAGCTGCGGCGGCAGCGCGGCGAAGACGTCGGCGTTCTCCGCGACCAGCCGGAAGAACGGCGATCCCCAGGGCTCGAGCACCACCGGGTCCCAGAGCATCAGCGAGGCGAGGTCCTGGCCGTGCAGGAGGTGGGCGCCCAGCGCCACTGCGCCGCCGATGTCGTGGGCGACCACGTGCGGGCGCTCGATCCCGAGCACGTCGAGCAGGCGGGGAAGCCGGCCCATCTGCGTCGCGAGGTCCACCGGGACCTGCGGCCCCATCTCGGAGCGGCCGTACCCCGGCATGTCCCACAGGAGCACCCGGCGATCCGCGGCCAGGGTCGCCGCGACATGGGCCCAGACCCGCGCCGACCAGGGAGTTCCATGGCACAGCACGACGTCCCGGCCCGTCGGCCGCACCGACGTCCGCCCCGTCGGCCCGCCCACCGCCGACTCGAGGAGCCAGGTGGCCGTGCGGATGCCGTCGAGATCGACCATGGCGGGCGCGGGCAGCGCCAGGGGGTGCGTCTTCGTCTCCATGCCCGGGACGCTAGGGCTTCAGGTCGACCTGAGGTCAATGCCAGGATGGCCCGATGAGGATCGGGGACGCCGCGCGGCTGATCGGGGTGCCGGCCCACGTGCTGCGGCACTGGGACGACATGGGCGTGGTCTCGCCCTCGCGCACGGCCTCGGGCCACCGCGAGTACGACGAGGAGCAGGTGCGACGCCTGCGCGTGCTGCGCGCATGCCAGGAGGTGGGGCTCTCGCTCGCGGAGATCCGCCTCGTGCTGCACCGCGACGAGGCGGGGCGCGCGCAGGTGATCGAGGAGCGCCTCTCGCGCATCCGCGCCCAGCGCGAGCGCCTCGCGGACGCGGAGTCCTTCCTCGAGCACGTGCGCACCTGCCGGCACGACCTGCTCACCCGCTGCCCCGCCTGCAGTCGGTTCGCCGACGAGGGCTGAGGGCGCCGACCGGTCAGTCCCGGTGCAGCCGCACGAGGCTCCAGGAGATCGCGGGCAGCGCGCCGGACAGCCGGCCGCCCTCGACCCGGATCGAGTCGTTGGCCTGCGGCGTCACCGTGTCCGGTGCGTCCTGGGTGTTCGCGGCGTAGGGGTCCTCGTGGTGGAGGGTGAGCGCCTCGACGAGGGAGAGGCCGCCGAAGTCCGCGAGGTCCACGGCGAGGTCGAGCTCGCGCTCGGGATCGCGGTTCACGACGAACAGGGTCAGGTCCCCGGCCCTCTCGTCCCAGGTGGCGACGGCGTCGGCCGCGCTCGAGGTGCCGAAGCGCTCGTTGGCGAAGGTCGGGGCCTCGATGCGCACGTCGAGCACCTCGCCGGCGGCGTGGCGGGCGGTGAGCGCGAAGGGATGGAAGGTGGTCTGGCGCCAGGCCGCCCCGCCGGGCGCGGTCATGATCGGGGCGATCACGTTGACGAGCTGTGCGAGGGAGGCCGAGGCGACGCGGTCGCTGTGGCGCAGCAGGGAGATCAGCAGGCTGCCCACGACCACGGCGTCCATCGCGTTGTAGGTGTCCTCGAGCAGCACGGGCGCGACGGGCCAGTCGTCGCCCTCGGGCGGGCGGGACTCGGCGCGGTGCTGGTACCAGACGTTCCACTCGTCGAAGCTGACCATGATGCGCTTCTCGGCCTTGAGCTCGGCGCGCACGTGGTCGGCAGTCGCGACGACGGCGTCGATGAAGTGGTCCATGTCGTCGGCCGAAGCGAGGAAGGAGGCCTGGTCGCCGTCCTTCTCGGCGTAGTAGGCGTGGGCGGAGACCATGTCCACGAGGTCGTAGGCCTCGGCGAGGACAGTCGCCTCCCAGGCGCCGAAGGTGGGCATCTGCGAGCTCGAGGACCCGCAGACGACGAGCTCGAGCCCCGGGTCCTCCTGGCGCATGGCGCGCGCGGTCTCGGCGGCGGTGCGGGCGTACTCCTGGGCGGTCTTGTGGCCGGTCTGCCAGGGGCCGTCCATCTCGTTGCCCAGGCACCACATGCGGATCCCGTAGGGCTCGGGGTGGCCGTGGGCCGCGCGCGCGTCGGAGAGCGCGATGCCCTGCGGCGCATTGGCGTATTGCAGCACGTCGAGCGCCTCGGGGACGCCGCGGGTGCCCAGGTTCACCGCGTACATCGGCTCGACGCCGGCGCGCTCGGCCCAGGCCATGAACTCGTCGAGGCCGACGGTGTTCGGCTCCGTCGAGTGCCACGCGAGGTCGTGGCGCGCGGGCCTCTCCTCGACGGGGCCGACGCCGTCCTCCCACCGGTACCCGGAGACGAAGTTGCCGCCCGGGTAGCGGACGCTGGTGACGCCCAGCTCGCGCGTGAGGTCGAGGACGTCGGTGCGGAAGCCCGCCTCGTCGGCCGCGGGGTGGTCGGGCTCGAAGATGCCGCCGTAGACGCAGCGGCCCAGGTGCTCGACGAAGGCCCCGAAGGTGCGCGGGCGCACGGGCGCGACCCGGAAGGCGGGGTGCAGGGCGAGGGTGACGGTGCGGGTCATCGCGGCGGGGCCTTTCATCGTCTACAACGTTGCAGACGATCTCACCACGGCCCCCGTCGGCCGTCAAGAAGTTCCCCGCCGCCGCTGCCTCGTGGGGGCGCGATGTCTCGGTGACCCTGCGACCGCCCCAGGCAAGCGGCTTCCCGCGGCACCCCGCGGTGGCACAATCAGCCGCATGCCACCGTCCACCCGCCGCGCACGGCGCCGACCGCCCACGCTGCGCGACGTCGCCGAGATCGCGGACGTCTCCATCAAGACGGTGTCCAACGTCGTCCACGACTACCCGCACGTGCGGGAGTCCACCCGCACCCGCGTGCAGGAGGCGATCGCGGCGACGGGCTACCGGCCCCAGCTCGCCGCCCAGCAGCTGCGCACCGGCGCGAGCGGCATCGTCACCCTCGCGGTCCCCTCGCTGAACTTCAGCTACTTCTCGAACCTCGCGCAGACCTTCATCGACGAGGCGCAGGGCCGGGGCCGCACCGTCGTCCTGCACACCACCTCCGCGGGTCGCGACGAGGAGATCGAGGTGCTGCGCGGCTTCCGGCGGCGGCTGGGCGACGGCGTCATCTTCAACCCCATGCAGGTGGGCGAGGACTACCTCGCGCAGATGGAGCACGTGGACCAGCCCACCGTGTTCATCGGCGAGCACCTCTCCGACGCGCACCTGCCGCCCGGCTCCGACTACGTCCGGATCGACAACACGCGAGCGACCGCCGACGCCACCGCCCACCTGCTCGAGCGGGGCCGGCGCCGGCTCGCCTTCGTGGGCGCCATGGAGACCACGGACCCCGCGCCCCACAGCTCCTCGGGCCTGCGCATCGAGGGCTTCCGCCAGGCCCTGTGGCGCCACGACCTCGACCCCGCGCGGGCGCCGATCGAGGAGGTCGCGGACTGGCATCGGGCCGACGGGCGCGAGGCCGCGCACCGCCTGCTGGACGCGCATCCGCACCTCGACGGCCTGGTGTGCGGCAACGACGAGATCGCCCTCGGCGCGCTCGCCGGCCTGCGCGACCGCGGCCGCACCGTCCCGGGCGACGTCGCGGTGGTCGGCTACGACGACAGTCCCGAGGCGCTCTTCGCCCATCCTCCGCTCACGACCATCCGCCCGGACAAGCAGTTCCTGGTCAAGGCCGCTCTCGACATGCTCATCGAGCGGATCAACGGCTACGAGGGGGCTCCGCGCACGATCACCGCGCCGCACGAGCTCGTGGTCCGCGGGAGCACGCCGGAGGGCTGAGGGGGCGGTCGGCCTCGCGACGGCCGCGCATCTCCGCCTGCATGGCACAGGTGCCTTGCACCTGGTCGCAGCGCGTGTATTCTCAACGTTGCAAAGATGCTCTGGATCACGTTCTCGGCGCGATCCCGTACCACGACGGAGTGATGCCCATGCGCCCACGCACATCTCCGAAGCACCCCACCGGTGCATCCCGGACGCGCACGAAGTCCGTGAGCCGCCGGGCGCTCCTCGGAGTCGGTGGTGCGCTTACGCTCGCCGGGCCGCTCTCAGCCTGCTCCTCTCCGGTCGCGTCAGGATTCTTCGGCAGCCAACTGGACCCCTCGACGCTGGTGTACTGGAACCTGTTCGCGGGCGGCGACGGCGGGCGCATGCAGGACATGGAGAAGGTCTACGAGAAGGCGCACGGCGGACCGTCATCGCTCCAGGCCACGACGTTCTCCTGGGGCAACCCCTACTACTCGAAGGTCACGCTCGCGACCGAGGGCAACCAGCCGCCCGACGTCGCCGCCGCTCACCTGACCCGAGCGAAACCCCTGTTCGATGGCGGGATCCTGGAACCGGTCACCACCGAAGACCTGGCGAGCGTCGGACTAAGCGCCGAGGACTTCAACGAGAAGGCCTGGAAGGCTCAGGTCACGGACGGCAGGGCGATCGCGATCCCCCTGGATACGCACCCCTTCGTCATGTTCTTCAATCAGGAAGTCCTGCAGAAGGCGGATCTTCTCGAGAAGGACGGGACGATCACCGACCTGACCGGCGTCGACACGTTCGAGTCTGCTCTCGAGGAGATCAGCGGCGTCACCGGCGGGGCCGCCCTGGCGGTTGCGAACGTGAGCGAGACGGCCACGCCCTGGCGCCTGTTCTGGTCCCTCTACAACCAGTACGAGGACGCGACGCCGTTCCTGTCCGACGGTGGGGCTTCGATCACCGTGGACGAGGCGATCTTCGAGGACATCACCTCCCGGATCCAGAAGTGGGTCGACAAGGGGTGGCTCACGCGCGGCATCGACTACCCGGGCTCCCAGACCTCGATGTACACCGGCAAGGTCGGCATCTATCTGCAGGGCGAGTGGGAGATCAGTACCGCGCAGGACGTCGAAGGGCTGAAGTTCGGCATGGCGCCGATTCCTCGGCTCTTCGACCGCAAGGCTGCGCACGCCGATTCTCACTGCTTCGTGCTCCCTCGGAAGGAGCGCACCCCGGAGCAGCGCAAGCAGGCCATGACCTTCATCAAGACCATGCTCGAGGAGTCGATGACCTGGGCACAGGGCGGCCACGTCCCGGCCTACGTGCCCACGTTCGAGAGCGCCGAGTACAAGAAGCTCAGGCCTCAGTCCGACTACGCCCCTGCCGCCGAGTACGCCGTGTACGACGATCCCGCCTGGTACGGCGGCTCGGGCTCGACGTTCGAGGAGACGGTCGGAGCGCAGCTCGCCCAGATCCAACTGGGAGCCATCTCCCCGAAGCAGGGGCTCGACGCCATCCGAGGCCAGCTCCAGGTCTACCTCGACACCCCCAGCCCGCTGTGAGCCGAAGGGATCACCACAGATGAGCACAGCTTCCATCGACAGCCCCGGCCGCACTGCCCCGGGGTCGTCCGCCACGACGGACGCCGCGCCTGCTCGCTCGCGTCGCTCGTCCGGCAGCGCATCCGACAGACACTCCGGGGGTGCGTGGCTCTTCCTCGCACCGTTCGGGCTGTTCTATCTGGCATTCCTGCTCGGGCCGACCATCTGGATGTTCGTCGCGAGCTTCTTCAACACCTCGCTGGTGCACAAGGGCCTCGGCGATTTCGCAGGTCTCGACAACTACGCCGAGATGTTCTCCCGTGCGGACTTCTGGTCATCGCTGTGGCACACCCTGCAGTTCACCCTGTACACCGTGCCGCCGCTGGTGATCCTCGCGTTCGTCTTCGCGGTCCTCACCAATCGTCTCCGACGGGGCCAGTGGTTCTTCCGCCTGGCGTTCTTCCTGCCGTTCATCCTTCCCTCGGCGACGATCTCCATGGTCTGGATGTTCATCTTCACGCCGGAGACCGGGCTCTTCGCGAGCATCCAGTCGCTGCTGGGGATCGATCCGGGTGCCGGGATCCTGGCGAGCCCGCGCACGGCCATGATCGGTGTGGCGATCGCGACCGTGTGGTGGACGATCGGCTTCAACTTCATCCTGTACATGGCCGGTCTCCAGGACATCCCGCGCGAGCTGTACGAGGCCGCTGCGGTGGATGGAGCGACGACGTGGCAGCAGATTCGCCATGTGACTCTTCCGCTGCTCCGCCGCACCACCACCCTTGTGATCCTGCTGCAGATCATCGCGAGCCTGAAGGTCTTCGACCAGGTCTACCTGATGACGGGCGGCGGACCCGGCATCTCCACCCAGGTCACCCTGGGGCTCGTCACCGGCACGGCCTTCACCGACAACCGCATCGGCGCCGCGTCGGCCGCCTCGGTCCTGCTGTTCGTCATCATCATCGTCATCGCCGTGATCCGTGAGCTCGTCGAGCGCGCGGCGGCCCGTCGCGATCAGGAGGCCTGAGCCATGAGCGCCACCACCACGAGCCCTCGCCGCGCGTCCCGCGTACGGAACGGGATCAGCGCCGCCGCTCCCCCGGCCCGACCGACAGGCGCCGGCGCAGGCATCAGCGGCCGCACCTTCACGATCGTCACCTGGATCGTGCTCACGCTCTTCGCCCTGATGTGGCTGGCGCCGAGCCTGTTCGCCTTGAAGACCTCGCTGTCGGAGAACGGGACGGCGGCACTCGGCGCGGGTGAGATCCTCTCGAACTGGTATCCGACGCTCCATTCCTACGCGACGCTGTTCCAAGCCGGAGACATCTGGAACTGGTACATCGCCAGCGCGATCACCGGGATCATCACGACGGTGCTGACGGTCCTCTTCTCCGCCATGGCCGCGTTCGCCCTCTCGCGGCTGCGCTTCCGCGGGCGCTCCACCGTGATGCTGATGATCCTGCTCGGCATCATGATCCCCAGCCAGGTGCTCATCGTGCCGATCTTCGAGATGCTGGGCGCCGCGAACCTGCTGAACACCTACTGGGCCGTGATCTTCCCGCAGGTTCCAGCGGTGATCTCGGTGTTCATCTTCAAGCAGTTCTTCGACGGCATCCCCCGCGAGCTCGAGGAGGCCGCGCGCATCGACGGCGCCGGGCTGTGGAAGATCTTCTGGTCGATCATCATGCCCCTCTCGCGCCCTGTGATCTCCGCGGTCGCGATCCTCACCTTCGTAGGCGTGTGGAACAACCTGCTGCTGCCGCTGTTCGTCCTCACCAACCCGAACCTCATGACCATCCCCGTCGGACTCGCGACGGTGCAGGGCAGCTTCGGGCAGCGGTACGCCGACATCCAGGCCGGCGCGATCCTCGCCGCCCTCCCCCTGGTACTGCTCTACCTCGTCTTCCAGCGCCGGATCGTCGAGGGCGTCGCGGGGACCGGACTGAAGGGTTAGCGGGCGGCTCCGGGGCGGCGGGCTGAGGCTCCTCGGTGCCCACACAGACACACGGGTGCACGGCACACGGGCACACGGGCACGAATATTTGAGGATGGCGAACCACCCAGCGCTTCGGTGGTTCGCCATCCTCATATCTTTGCCCAGCGGGTCGCTCCGACGTGCTCGGCTGAGGGCATCGAGGAGGTGTGATGTGCCGTGCCACCCAGGAGCTCCTCGACGAGCAAGGATCCGGCCCGATCACCCAGAGGACCCCCGGCGCAGGCCGACCACGCGGCCGCATGGGCGTGAGAAGTACGAAACCGTTGCCATGAGCACTCTTGGCAACGGTTTCGTACTTCTCACGCTCCACGGGCGGCCGACGACGGCCGACGGCGGCAGCGACGGGCGTCGGCAGCGAAGGGCGGCGCCCTCACCCCTCGGCGCCGGCGCGCTTCTTGTTGTAGACGTCGAAGGCGACGGCGAGGATCAGCACCACGCCGCGCACGATCGACTGGGTGGACTGGCCGATGCCCATGATCTGCATGCCGTTGGACATGACCGCCATGATCAGGCCGCCGATGATCGCGCCCTGCACCTTGCCCACACCGCCGCTGACGGCGGCTCCGCCGATGAACGCGGCCGCGATCGCGTCGAGCTCGAACATGTTGCCCGCCCCCGGCTGCGCCGAGTTCGAGCGGGCCGAGTAGACGATGCCGGCGATCGCGGAGAGCAGGCCCATGTTCACGAACAGCATCATGTTCACCAGGCGCGTCTTCACACCGGAGAGGCGTGCGGCCTGCAGGTTCCCGCCCATGGCGTAGACGTGCCGGCCGAAGACGGTCTGCTGGCTGACGAACGAGTAGATGAGGATCAGCGCGGCGAGCAGGATCAGCACCACGGGGAGGCCTCGGGCGTTGGCGATCTGCCAGGCGAAGGCCATCACGATGACGGCGACGACCGCGACCTTGACCGCGAAGATCCACAGCGCCTCGACGCTCTGGTCGTAGCGCAGCTTCGCGAGGCGCGCCCGCCACTGCTGGAGCGCGAACACGATCACCACGGCGGCCGCGACGACCAGCGTGAACACGTCGTACCCGGGCCCGCCGAAGAGGCCGTTGAGGAAGCCGCCGGCGATCTTCTGGTAGGCCTCGGGGAACGGCGAGAGGGACACGTTGCCCAGGGTCTGCATGGTCATTCCGCGGAATATGAGCATGCCCGCGAGGGTCACGATGAACGCCGGGATCCCGACGATCGCGACCCAGAATCCCTGCCACAGCCCCACCAGGATGCCGACGCCCAGGGCCGCGAGGATCCCCAGCCACCACGGGAGCCCGTGCTGGATGACGACCACGGCGGCGACCGAGCCGGTGAACGCGACGACCGAGCCGACCGAGAGGTCGATGTGCCCGGCGACGATGATGAGCACCATCCCGATCGCGAGGATCAGGATGTAGGAGTACTGCAGGATCAGGTTCGTGAGGTTGCCCGGGCTCAGCAGCGCGCCGCGGGTGAGCACCGTGAACAGCAGCACGATGAACACGAACGCGATGTAGATGCCGCTCTGGCGGACGTTCCTGGTGAGCAGGTCCTTGATATCGGAGGTTCCGGCCATCGGTGGTCCCTCACTCCCTCTCCATGGTCATGAGCTCCATCAGGTGCTCCTGCGTGGCGTCCGCGGCGCTCACCTCTCCGGTGATGCGACCGGCGGACAGTGTGTAGATGCGATCGGCGAGCCCCATCACCTCGGGCAGCTCGGAGGAGATCACGACGATCGCCTTCCCCTGCTCGGCGAGCTCGTTGATCAGCGTGTAGATCTCGTACTTCGCGCCGACGTCGACGCCGCGGGTGGGCTCGTCAAGGATCAGCACGTCGGGCTCGGTGAACAGCCACTTGCTGAGCGCGACCTTCTGCTGGTTGCCGCCGGAGAGCTGGCCGACGCGCGAGAGCACCGTCGGCGTCTTGATGTTCAGCGACTTCCGGTAGCGCTCGGCGACGGAGATCTCCTGATTGCCGTCGATCCAGCCCGTGCGGGAGACCTTGCCCAGCGCCGCGGCACTGATGTTGCGCCGCACGTCCTGGATGAGGTTCAGCCCGTAGCGCTTGCGGTCCTCGCTGACGTACGCGATGCCGCTGCCGATCGCGTCGGCCACGCCGCGCACGTTCGCGGGACGCCCGTGCATGAACACCTTCCCGCTGATCTCGCGCCCGTAGGAGCGGCCGAACACGCTCATCGCGAGCTCGGTGCGGCCGGCGCCCATGAGGCCGGCGATGCCGACGACCTCTCCGGCGCGCGCGGTGAGCGAGACGCCGTCGACGAGGGTGCGGTCGGGCTGGGTCGGGTGGGTGACGTGCCAGTCCTCGATGCGCAGCACCTCCTCGCCGATCTCGACGCTGCGCTCGGGGAACATGCTGTCCATGTCCCGCCCGACCATCCCCTTGATGATGCGAGGGATGAGGGCGCGGCCCGTCGCTCCGCCGCCGTGCATGTCGATGGTCTCGATGGTCGAGCCGTCGCGGATGACGGTGGTGGTGTCGGCGATCTCGGCGATCTCCCCGAGCTTGTGGGAGATGATGATCGAGGTGACGCCCTGCTCGTCGCGCAGACCGCGGATGAGGCCGAGCAGGTGCTCGGAGTCGTCGTCGTTGAGCGCGGCGGTGGGCTCGTCGAGGATCAGCAGGCTCACGTTCTTCGAGAGCGCCTTGGCGATCTCGACGAGCTGCTGCTTGCCGACGCCGAGCTGTCCGACAGGTGTCACCGGGTTCTCGTCGAGGCCCACGCGGCGCAGCAGCCTGAGCGCCTCCGCGTTCGTCTCGCCCCAGCTGATGACGCCCCCGCGGGAGCGCTCGTTGCCCAGGAAGATGTTCTCAGCGATTGTCAGGTGCGGCACCAGGGCGAGCTCCTGGTGGATGATCACGATCCCCTCGGCCTCGGAGTCGTTGATCGAGTGGAAGCTCATGGGGCGGCCGCGGAAGTGGATCTCCCCGTCGTAGGTGCCGGCGGGCTCGACGCCCGAGAGCACCTTCATGAGCGTGGACTTCCCGGCGCCGTTCTCCCCGCAGATACCGTGGATCTCGCCCTCGCGCACGCTCAGGGAGACGTCCTTCAGGGCTGTGACGCCGGGGAAGCGCTTGGTGATGGAGCGCATGTCGAGGATGCTGTCGTTCATCGGGCCCTCCTTCGGGCTGGGGCGCAGGTGCGTGCGCCGCGGGCGCGGGCGCTTGCGTCGCGGGCGCAGGTGCATCCGGCACGGGCGCGCGCGGCGAGCGGGTCGACCGCGCGGGCATGGGTGGGGGCGTCGGCCGCAGTGAGGGACCGCTGGTCCCGCGGCCGACGCCGATTCGTCCCGAGCACGCTCAGGCCTGGCCCTTCTCGACCTGCTCCTCCGTGTAGTAGCCGGAGTCGACGAGGATCTTCTCGTAGTTGGACTCGAGCACCATCTCGACCGGCAGCAGGTAGGAGGGGACGACCTTCGAGCCGTTGTCGTAGGTCTTGGTGTCGTTCGCCTCCGGCTCCTTGCCCTCGAGGTACGCCTTCGCGGCGACAACGGCCTGGTCGGCGAGCTTGCGGGTGTCCTTGAAGATCGTCGAGAACTGCACGCCGTCGGCGATCAGCTTGATCGAGGCGATCTCGGCGTCCTGGCCGGTGATGATCGGCAGGCCGTCCTTGATGGTGTCGCCGCGGCCGTCGTTCTGCAGGGCGTTGATGATGCCGCGCGAGAGCGGGTCCGCCGGGGCGAGGACGCCGTCGAGCTTCTTGTCGCCCTTGTAGTGCGTGGTCAGCAGGTTCTCCATGCGCTTCTGCGCGGTCTCCTGCTCCCAGCGCTGGATGGCGCACTGGTCGATGTCGGTCTGCTTGGAGGGCACCTCGAGCACGCCGTCGTCCATGTACGGCTGCAGGGTGTCGATCGCGCCCTTCCAGAACAGGTGGGCGTTGTTGTCGTCGAGCGAGCCGGCGAACAGCTCGATGTTCAGCGGGCCCCTCGGGGCGTCGGAGGCCTTCTTGAACTTCTCGTCGAGCGGACCGAGCCCGAAGAGCAGGGAGTTCGCCTGGGTGACGCCCACCTTGTAGTTGTCGAAGGTGACGTAGAAGTCGACGTTCTCGCTGTTGGTCAGCAGGCGGTCGTAGGAGATCACGGGGATCCCGGCGGCCTTCGCGGCGTCGAGCTGGCTGGTCAGGGCCGAGCCGTCGATCGAGGCGATGATCAGGGCGGCGACGCCCTGGGTGACCATCTGGTCGATCTGCTGGGACTGAGTGGGGATGTCGTCGTCGGCGTACTGGAGGGTGACCTTGTAGCCCTCCTTCTCGAGGGACTTCTTGATGTTCGCGCCGTCCTGGACCCAGCGCTCGTAGGTCTGGGTGGGCATGGCCACGCCGATGGTCTGGTCCTTGGGGTCGGCCTCGGTGTCGGGGCCGGAGGATCCGGCGCCGCCGCCGGAGCAGGCCGCGAGGGCGGCGATCGCGCCGAGGGAGCCGGCGCCGGCGAGGAAGGTGCGCCTGCTGGGAACGGGAAGGCTGCTGGTCATGGTGTCTCCTCTTCGAAACGGTGCCCGCGTCGGCGACCCGCGCACGCTGCGCGGGCGTCGGGGACAGGGGCGGCGGGCGGATGGGCCGGCAGCGGTGCCGGCGGCATCGGATCCATGCGCTGTGGCGTGGAGCACCATGGATGATAACGTTCACATCCTCTCCGGGCGCAAGCATTTACGTGGCCCGCGAGGTCACGGAATCGCAACGTTCACATCGGTGTGGGCGACGGATGGGCGACCCAGATGGCCACCGCCGTGTCGCCGTATCCTTCGAAACACCCTGCACTCCCCTCCAGCGACCCTCTCCCGCCGACATCCACGGAGCTCCCATGCCGACGACCTCGCGCCGACCCTCGATGCTCGATGTCGCGGCGCGCGCCGGGGTCTCGTACCAGACGGTCTCCCGGGTGCTCAACGAGCCCGCGATCGTGCGCCCGGAGACCCGCGACCGCGTGCTCGAGGCGATCGTGGCGCTCGGGTACGCGCGCAATCGTGCGGCCCGGGCGCTGAAGACCACCCGCTCGGCCCTCGTCGGCGTGCTGTCGGACGGCTCGTCGCTGTTCGGCCCCGCGGAGACGACCGCGGCGATCGAGCGGGCCGCGCGCGAGGCCGGCTACTCGACCCTTCTCACCACCGTCGCCCCGGGTGAGCCGCATGCGCAGGTCGCCTCGGACCTCGTCGGGTCCGGGGTCGACGGGATCATCGTGGTCGCCGGGCACGACGGCATGACGCCCGTGGCCGAGGTCGCGGCCCGCACCACACCCGTGCTCTCGGTGTCCTCCGGGCCCCTGGACGCGACGGGCGTCGAGGTCGTCGGCGTGGACCAGGCGAGCGGTGCCCGCGCGGTCATCACGCACCTGGCCGACCAGGGCATGCGGCGGATCGTGCACGTCCCCGGCCCCGTCGACTGGTTCGATGCGCGCGCCCGGCGCCGCGGCACCGAGGAGACGCTCGCGGAGGTCGGGGCCGACGGCGAGTTCACGGATCCCGGCGACTGGTCCGCGCGATCGGGCTACCGGATCGGCACGAAGCTCGCCGCACGAGCGCTCCCCGACGCGATCTTCGCCGCGAACGACCTGATGGCGATCGGGATTCTGCGCGCCCTGGGCGAGCGCGGCATCGAGGTGCCCCGCGACGTCGCCCTCGTGGGCTTCGACGACATCGAGGGCGCCACCTACTCCACGCCCTCGCTCACCTCCGTCGCCCAGCCCTTCGCGCAGCTCGGCCGAGCGGCGATGCACCGGCTGCTCGCGCGGCTCGAGGACGGGGCAGGCGCAGAGAACGGCACGGCCGACCTCTCGGCCGACTCCTCGGCCGCGCTCGCGCCGGAGCTCGTCGTCCGGGAGTCGAGTCTTCGACCCCTCTGAACCGCGCACCCACCCCTCGGACGGACGCTCGCGCCGCCGCTCCTGGGAGGTCGGAATCTTCCGCCGCGTCCGATGTGCACGTTGCCGACCCCGGGTGCGCCTGATCGAATAGGGCCATGACCCACGATGATGTGACCGCTCCCCGCCCCGATGCCGCCGACCTCATCTCCCAGGGGCGCGCGCACCTGGGGATCGAGCTGGGCTCGACACGGATCAAGGCGGCCCTCATCGACGATGCGGGGGCCGTGCTCGCGACCGGCTCCTTCGCCTGGGAGAACACGCTCGCCGACGACAGCTGGACCTACCCGATGGACGAGGTCTGGGAGGGGCTCGCCACGTGCTTCGCGGACCTCGCCGACGCCGTGCGCACGCACTACGACGTGCCGCTCACCCGCCTGGCGTCCCTGGGCATCTCCGCGATGATGCACGGCTACATCGCCCTGGACGCGGACGGCGAGCTGCTCGCCCCGTTCCGCACCTGGCGCAACACCTATACCTCCGACGCCGCGTCCCTGCTCTCGGAGACTTTCGGCCAGAACATCCCGCTGCGCTGGTCCGTCTCCCATCTCCTGCACGCCGTGCTCGGCGGCGAGGATCACGTGGGGAGCATCGCCGCGATCACCACGCTCTCCGGCCTCGTCCACCGCCGCCTCACCGGACGCTCCGTGCTGGGCGTGGGCGACGCCAGCGGCATGTTCCCGATCTCCTCCGCGGGCGGCGCACCGGACTACGACCGCGAGCTCCTCGGGCGCTTCACCGGCCTCGACGCCGTCGCGGACGTCCCCTGGGAACTCGCCGACCTGCTCCCCGAGGTGCTCGTGGCCGGGCAGGACGCCGGGACGCTCACCGAGGAGGGCGCGCGACTGCTCGATCCGTCGGGCGCCCTCGAGGCGGGCGCCCTCACCGCCCCGCCCGAGGGGGACGCCGGCACGGGGATGGTCGCGACGCAGGCGATCGCACCGCGCACGGGCAACGTGAGCGCCGGGACCAGCGCGTTCGCGATGGTCGTGCTCGAGCGTCCGCTCGCGACGCCCCGCGAGGAGATCGACATGGTCACGACGCCCTCGGGCGATCCGGTCGCGATGATCCACACGAACAACTGCACGGGAGATCTCGACCAGTGGCTCGGCGTGTTCGCGCAGTTCGCGCAGCTGCTCGGGCAGGACGTGGACACCGAGGACCTGTATGCACGCCTCTTCGAGGCGGGCGCCGCGGGCGATGCGGACGCGGGCGGCGTGCTGTCCTTCAACTACCTCTCGGGAGAGCACCAGACGGGCGTCGACTCCGGCCGGCCGCTGCTCGTGCGCACCCAGCAGGCGAGCTTCACGCTCGAGAACCTCATGCGCGCGCAGCTGCACGGGGCCTTCGGCGCCCTGGCCGTGGGCATGGAGGTGCTCCTCGAGGAGGAGAAGGTGGGGCTCGACGTCATGTACGCCCACGGCGGCATCTTCCGCACGAAGGGCGTGGCCCAGCAGGTCCTCGCCGACGCCCTGCGCACGCCGGTCGCCCTCGGCGCGTCGGCCGGCGAGGGCGGCGCCTGGGGCATGGCGCTGCTCGCCGCGCACACGGCGCAGCTCGCCGAGGGGAGGACCAGCCGGGCCGCATCGGACGGGGCGGCGCGGGGTGGAACGGAGGCGGCGCCGGACCGAGCCGACGGGGCGACCACGGAGGCGCTGCGCCGCTTCCTGGCCGACGAGGTCTTCGCCTCCCAGGAGGTCACGACACTCGAGCCGACCGACGAGGGCGCGCAGGGCTACGCCGACTGGCTGCGCGGCTACCGCGCGGCGCTGCCCGTGGAGCGCCTCGCCGGGGAGTCGATCGACTGAGGGCGGCAGGGGCGCCTCTTTCGCGCCGCTCGCGCGCGACGCGCGGTCCTGCCTTGCGCGGGTCGTCGCCGGACCCGTAATGTGAACGTTGCCATGACGATGTGGCCGCACGTCGAAGGAGCCCCATGACCCTCGTCCTCACCGAGCTCCCCGAGGCCGTCCAGGAGGCGGTCGCGCGGACCCGCGAGCGCGTCGCCGCGCTGCACGCGGAGCTCCCGCGCAACGGCCTGGTCGTCTGGACCGCCGGGAACGTGTCCGAGCGCGTGCCCCGCCCGTCGGCCGGCGTGCCGTCGGCCGATGCCCCGGACGCCCCGGAGCTGTTCGTCATCAAGCCCTCCGGCGTCTCCTACGACGACCTCTCCCCCGAGACCATGGTCGTGTGCACGCTCGACGGGGAGAAGATCGCCGACGGCACGCCCGCGGCGCTCTCCCCCTCCTCCGACACCGCCGCCCACGCCTACGTGTACCGCCACATGGGTGAGGTGGGCGGGGTGGTGCATACCCATTCGACCTATGCGACCGCCTGGGCGGCACGCGGCGAGGAGATCCCCTGCGTGCTCACGATGATGGCCGACGAGTTCGGCGGGCCGATCCCCGTGGGCCCGCTCGCCGTGATCGGCGACGACTCGATCGGCCAGGGCATCGTCGAGACCCTGCGCGACTCGCGCTCGCGCGCCGTGCTCATGCGGAACCACGGCCCGTTCACCATCGGGCGCGACGCCCGCGACGCGGTGAAGGCCGCCGTCATGTGCGAGGAGGTCGCGCGCACCGTGCACGTCTCCCGCCAGCTCGGCGAGCCGCTGGAGGTCCCCGAGGCGCTCGTCGACTCCCTCTTCGAGCGCTACCAGAACGTCTACGGGCAGCGCTGAGCCCCCGTTGTCGGCACGGCCGGCGACCGAACGGCACGGCAGCCGACTATGAGGTCCGTAACCCCGTCGCCGTGCCGCTCCGCACCGAACTCCCGCGCGAACAGGAGCGATGCACCTCCGCTGCTCCCGTGCACGAGACCGGGCAGGCCCTTCGCCCCTTGAAAGAAGCCTGGGAAGGACCGACGCTGGAGGTTCGGCCGACGACGTCCGATGTCCGATGCACGACCCGCCCGCCTTCGTCGAAGGGAACTGCTTGAGCTCGCCCATCCCGCCCGAAGCCGCCACCGCGGCCCCCGACACCCCGACCTCCTCGCACGACCGTCCTGCAGCCTGGCCCGAGGACCTCCCCACCACCGTCCACCTGCCCGAGCACCTGCAGATCGACGAGCGCGACAGCGACGACGAGATCACCCAGAAGCTGCGCCGGCAGGGCGCGCGCATCGGCCGCGGCACCATCGCCCCCGCCGTCTTCTGGCCCTCCCTGATCGTGATCCTCGCGGTCGCCGTGGGCACCGTGATCGCCCCCGGCGTCTCCAGCACCGTGTTCCAGGGCGTCCAGAACTGGATCGTGGCCACCCTGGGCTGGTACTACATGCTGATCATCGGCCTCTTCGTGGCGTTCTCGGCGATCATCGCGCTGAGCCGCTTCGGCCGGATCCGCCTGGGCCGGGACGAGGACCGACCCGAGTTCTCGACCCTCTCGTGGTTCGCGATGCTGTTCGCCGCGGGCATGGGCATCGGCCTGGTCTTCTACGGCGTCGCCGAGCCCCTGGGCTACACCACCACCAATGTGAAGCCCGGATGGGACGGCGAGGGCGTGGAGCTCTCCGGCCTGGCCATGGCGCAGACCTTCCTGCACTGGGGCCTGCACCCCTGGGCCTGCTACGCCGTGATCGGCCTGGCCCTCGCCTACGCCGTGCACCGTCGCGGCCGCCCCGTGTCGATCCGGTGGGCGCTCGAGCCGATCTTCGGCGAGCGCGTCAAGGGCTGGGTCGGCGACGTCATCGACGTCCTCGCGATCTTCGGCACCGTCTTCGGCATCGCCACCTCGCTGGGCCTGGGCGTCCAGCAGATCTCCGCCGGCATGCAGGCCATCGGCCTCATCGGCGACGTCAGCAACTGGCTGCTCGTGGCGCTGATCGTCGTCATCTCGCTGCTCGCCATGATGTCCGTGGTCAGCGGCGTCGGCGCGGGCATCAAGTGGCTCTCGAACATCAACCTCTCGCTCGCCGGCCTGCTGATGATCGTGGCGCTGCTGTTCGGGCCCACCGTCTTCCTGCTCCAGAACTTCGTCGAGTCCCTGGGCGTCTACTTCGCCAACGTCTTCCACATGACCCTCGACGTGGGCGCCTACCAGCGCTCCGAGAAGGCGCAGACCTGGTGGTCCGGCGCCACCCTGTTCTACTGGGGCTGGTGGATCGCCTGGGCGCCGTTCGTGGGCGTGTTCATCGCCCGCATCTCCCGCGGCCGCACGGTGCGCGAGTTCATCGCCGGCGTGCTGCTGGTGCCCTCCGTGGTCGGCATGGTCTGGTTCTCGATCTGGGGCGGCAGCGGCCTGTACCGCCAGTGGTTCGGCGCAGGCGACCTCGGCGACATCACGGCCGAGGAGTCGCTGTTCCGCATCCTCGAGGACCTTCCGCTCAGCGGCATCCTCTCGGTGCTGGGCATCCTGCTGGTCGCGATCTTCTTCATCACCTCCTCGGACTCCGGGTCCCTCGTGGTCGACATGCTCGCCTCGGGCGGTCACCCGAACCCGCCGATGTGGTCGCGCATCCTGTGGGCCGCCCTCTCGGGCTTCCTCGCCGCCGCGCTGCTGCTCTCGGGCGGGCTGGAGTCCCTGCAGGCGGGTTCGCTGGCCACGGCGCTGCCGTTCAGCGTGATCCTGCTGCTCATGTGCGTGGCGCTGGTCAAGGCGCTGCGCCTGGACTCGGCGGTCGTCGAGGCGCACGAGCTCAGCGCCCGCCTCGAGCGCGTGACCGAGCACGTCACCGGGTCGCTCCCGGAGAACGAGCAGCTGGGCAGCTTCGTCGACGACCGGATCGACTACCGGCTCTCGGCGACCCGCGGCGCCCTCGACAGAGGGCAGCGGGGCGGACGCGGCTCCGCCCGCCCCGGCTCGAAGCGCCGCGAGGACTGACCCCTCGACATCTCGGGCCAAGAGGAGGCCGTCGCCCCGTGGGCGGCGGCCTCCTGGCTGTCCGCATCCGGAACGGCATCTCGCGCCGGGCCGGCTCCCCACCGTAGGATGTGAACGTTCAACCACGACCGAAGGAGACCCCGTGGACAACCCGTTCGCCGCACGCGAGATCTGGTTCCTCACCGGCAGCCAGGGCCTGTACGGCCCGGAGACCCTCGACCAGGTCGCCGAGCAGTCCCGCGTCATCGCCGAGACCCTCGACGCCGCGGACGACGTGCCCGTGAAGATCGTCTGGAAGCCCGTGCTCACCAGCCGCGACGCGATCCGCGAGACTGCGCTCGCGGCGAACTCCGACCCGGCGTGCGTGGGCGTCATCGCCTGGATGCACACCTTCTCCCCGGCGAAGATGTGGATCCTCGGGCTCGACGCCCTGCAGACCCCTCTGCTGCACCTGCACACGCAGGCGAACGAGAAGCTGCCCTGGTCGAGCATCGACATGGACTTCATGAACCTGAACCAGGCCGCCCACGGCGACCGCGAGTTCGGGTACATCGCCTCGCGCCTCGGCGTGGAGCGCAAGACGGTCGTCGGCCACGCCTCGCATGCCGACGTCCAGCAGCGCATCGGCCGCTGGGCGCGGGCGGCGACGGGCTGGGCGGAGCTGCACTCGCTGCGCCTCGCGCGCTTCGGCGACAACATGCGCGACGTCGCCGTCACCGAGGGCGACAAGACAGAGGCCGAGCTGCGCCTGGGCGTCTCGGTGAACACGTGGGGCGTGAACGACCTCGTCGAGGTGGTCGACGGGATCGAGGAGTCCGCGATCGACGAGCTCGTCGCGGTCTACGACGCCGAGTACGAGGTCGTCCCCGAGCTGCAGGAGGGCGGCGAGCGCCGCGAGTCCCTGCGCTACGGCGCACGGCTCGAGCTGGGACTGCGCAGCTTCCTCGAGGAGGGCGGCTTCGGCGCCTTCACCACGAACTTCGAGGACCTCGGCGGGCTGCGCCAGCTGCCCGGCCTGCCGGTGCAGCGCCTCATGGCCGACGGGTACGGCTTCGGCGCCGAGGGCGACTGGAAGACCGCGATCCTGGTGCGCGTCGCGAACGTCATGGGCTTCGGCCTCCCCGGCGGCGCCTCGCTCATGGAGGACTACACCTACGACCTCACGCCGGGCGAGCAGAAGATCCTCGGCGCCCACATGCTCGAGGTCTCCCCGTCGCTGACCACCGCACGGCCCCGTCTCGAGATCCACCCGCTGGGCATCGGCGACCGCGAGGACCCGGTGCGCCTGACCTTCACGGCCGACCCCGGACCCGGCCTCGTGATCGCCATGAGCGACATGCGCGAGCGCTTCCGCCTGGTCGCCAACACGGTGCAGATCGTGGGGCCCGACGAGCCCCTGCCGCACCTGCCCGTGGCCTGCGCGGTGTGGGAGCCCGCGCCGAGCCTGGCGACGTCGGCCGAGTGCTGGCTGACCGCCGGCGCCGCCCACCACACGGTGATGACCACGGCGACCGACCTCGAGATCTGGGAGGACCTCGCGGAGATCTCCGGGCTCGAGCTCGCCGTCATCGACGAGTCGACCACCGTGCGCTCCTTCGCGCAGGAGCTGCGCGTGAACCAGGTCTTCCACCGCCTCGCGCAGGGGTTCTGAGGCATGGGGACGAGCTCCGGAATGCGCGGATCCGGCGGCGATGCGGAGCGGGGCTCCCGCCCGGGTCTCAGCTGGTCGGGCACGGTCGACTACGGGCCCGGCCCGCTGCATCGGCCGACGTCCCTCGACGCGCTGCGCGCCCTCGTCGGCCGCTCCGACCGGATGCGGGCGCTCGGCACCCGGCACTCGTTCTCGAGGGTCGCGGCGTCCGACGCGGATCTGGTGACGCTCGAGGCGATGCCCGGCGGCATCGACATCGACACGGAGCACCGCACCGTGCGCGTCGGCGCAGGGGTCCGCTACGGGGAGCTCGTGCTCGCCCTCTGGGAGCAGGGTCTCGCGCTGCCCAGCATGGGCTCCCTGCCGCACATCTCGGTGGGCGGCGCGAGCGCGACCGGCACCCACGGATCCGGTGACCGCCAGCGCTCGCTCGCCTCCTCGGTGCGGGCGATCGAGCTGGTCACCGCGGACGGCGACCTCGTCGGCTTCTCCCGCGAGGCCGACGCCGCGGTGTTCGACGGGATGGTGCTCGCCCTGGGCGCCCTGGGGATCGTCACCCACCTCGAGCTCGACCTGGTGCCCGCCTTCCGGATGCGCCAGGCCGTCTACCTGGACCTGCCGCCCGAGCGGATGAGCGACGAGGGCCTGGGCGCCGTGCTCGCGAGCGCGTACAGCGTGAGCATGTTCCACCACTGGGACGGGACGGCCGCGCAGGTGTGGGTGAAGCAGGAGGCCGACGGCACCCCGGACCCGATGCCGGATGCCTGGCACGGCGCGCGGCGCGCCCCGGGCCCCGTCCACCCGGCCCCGGACATGCCGCCCACGTTCTGCACCGACCAGAGCGGGGAGCCCGGCCCGGCGTTCGAGGTCCTCCCCCACTTCCGGATGGAGTTCACGCCCAGCAGCGGCGCGGAGATCCAGTCCGAGTACTTCGTGCCGCGCGAACAGGTGGGCGAGGCCGTCGCCGCCGTGAGCGAGACGGTCGAGCGGATCCGCCCGCTGCTGATCGTCTCGGAGATCCGCTCCACCGCGGCCGACGGCCTCTGGCTGAGCCCCGCCCACGAGCGCGCGAGCGCATGCATCCACTTCACCTGGCAGAGCAGGCCCGACGAGGTCCGTGCGGTGCTGCCCGAGGTCGAGGCCGCCCTCGCTCCGTTCTCACCGCGTCCCCACTGGGGGAAGGTGTTCACGCTCGACGCGGACGCCGTGCGCGCCCAGTACCCGCGGCTCGCGGACTTCCAGACGCTGCGGGATCGACTGGACCCGCGGCGGGTGTTCCGGAACGAGTACGTGGACGGGCTGCTGGGGGCGTGAGCGCCCGGACAGGTCGGTGAGCCGCCCGACGCGTCGGTGAGCCGACGGGCAGCGGGGACCCGGCGGGCTCAGGACCTGTGCGGCAGCTCGCGCACGTATCCTTCCCAGCAACCGTCCGTGCGGCGGCGCCCCGTCTTGGGCCGCCGTCCCGGCACCGGGCCGCCGTCCCGCGGCGGCCCCGCACCCGACCCGCAGGAGACCGCATGCCCGCCGTCCGGCTCACCGACGTCGCGCGAGACGCCGGCGTCTCGCTCGCCACCGCCTCGAGGGTCCTCAACGGCTCGGACAGGGTGCCCGGCAAGGATGTCGCCGAGCGCGTGCAGCGCTCGGCGGCCAAGCTCGGGTACGTGACGAACGCGCAGGCCCAGGCGCTCGCCCGCTCCCGCTCCGGGCTCATCGGCCTCGTCGTCCACGACATCTCCGACCCGTACTTCGGGGAGATCGCCCGGCAGATCCAGATGCGCGTCTTCGCCTCGGGCACGCAGGTGCTGCTCACCCAGACCGACCGCGACGCGGAGACCGAGTCGCGGGCGATCCGGGCGCTGATCGCCCAGCGCGTGGACGCCCTGGTGATCGTCGGCTCCTCCTCCTACGGCGCCAGCTCCGACGAGACCCTGACGGCGATGCTCGAGGGATTCGCCCGCAACGGCGGCCTGGTGGTCGGGATCGGCCAGTCGCCCGGCGTGGGCCGCACGATCGACGTCGGGGACGCCGACGGCGCGCGGGCGCTCGCGACCGCGCTGGTCGTCGAGGGCCATCGTCGCTTCGCCGTCGTCGGCGCGCACGGCCCCGTGCCCGCGGCCGCCCACCGCACAGGCGGCTTCCTCGCGGGCCTCGCGGAGGCGGGCCTCGAGGCCGAGCTGAGCGTCGAGGCGACCCTCGACCGCCAGGGCGGGCACGAGCTCGCCCGGCGCGTCGCCGAGCATCTGCGCGGGAGCGACGAGGCCGCGGGAGTCGGGACGAGCGCCGACGCGGACGGCTCGGGCGATGATCGCGACGGCTCGGGCGGTGCTCGTGACGGCTCGTCGGCAGGCGGTCCGCTGTGCGTGTTCGCCCCGGCGGACGTGATGGCGCTCGGGGCCATCGGCGAGCTGCGCCGCCAGGGACTGCGGGTCCCGCAGGACGTGGCCGTCGCCGGGTTCGGCGGCGTCCCTGCCGGCGTGGACGCGAGCCCCACCCTGAGCACCCTCGCCCTCCCCCTCGAGCAGATCGCCGACACTGCCGTGAGCTGGGTGCTCGGGGAGGCCGGCGAGGATCCGGAGGCGGCGCCGGCCGTCTGGACGGCGCCCGGGGAGATCGCCCTGCGGGAGAGCACGGCGACCGTGTCGCAGTAGACCACGACCATCGCGTCGCGGCGGACCACGACCATCGCGTCGCGGCAGATCACGGCGATCGCGCCATAGGAAGGCACAGCAGGGGAGGGTCGCGTCACCGCGAGGAACGGCGATCCCGCGTCCGGGGGCTGAGGGGCTTCCTGATCGTCCTGTGGCGGGTGGTCTCCGCGCGAGGCGTGCACTACGCGTAGCAGGAGGTCGGGTGACCGTCGTATATGCACGTCACCCGACGTCCTGCTACACGAAGTGCACGGGGGCGACGGAGACCCCTCGTCGCCAGGGCACTGGCCCGACCGGACCGGGACGACGCACGCAGGAGGTCCCTCGACATCCGGGCCACGCGCAGACGACGCGCGGAATCTGGAAAGCAGTCCCGCATCCGCGCCTGCAGGCCTAGCCTGACTCCGCACCTCAGGAGGCCCCGTACCCATGTCCTATCTCCGCGCACTCCCCGCGCTGCTCATGCTGATCCTCTACCCGGTCCTCGTGATCGCGCTGGTGGTGATCGTGGTGGCACTGCTCGTCCTCACGATCGTCGAGCTCCATACCGGCCGCGCGATCATCTTCGCCGTGATCGTGCTGCTCGGCCTCCTCGGGGGCATCGGCTACGCGATCAAGGAGCTGGCGACCCGGCCGCGGCGCAGCATCGACGGCCCTTCCCTGGAGCGATCCCTGGCCCCGGCGCTGTGGGCGCAGGTGGACGAGCTCGCCGGCGCCGTCGGCACTCCCACCGTGGACCGCATCTACGTCGCGGCGGAGGCGAACGCCGCGGTCACCAGGATCCGCGGGGAGCGCATCATGCTCATCGGACTGCCCGTGCTGGGGCTGCTGAGCGTGGGCGAGCTCCGCTCGGTCCTCGCGCACGAGCTCGGCCACTACGCGGGCGGGCGCTACGCACTGGGCTCGTTCCTGCTGCGCGCCCAGCGCGCCCTGGTCGCGATCGGCCGCAACTCCTCGGGCCTGTGGGGTCTTCTGTTCCGCGGCTACGCGCGACTGTACGTCTGGGCGGCGCAGCTGAGCTCCCGTGAGATGGAGCGTGCGGCCGACGGCTTCTCGCTGCGGCTGGCCGGGTCCGACGCCATGGCCTCGGCCTTCGAGCGGATGACCGAGGCCGACGTCGCCTGGAAGTACTACTGGGAGGACTTCGCGCTCCCGGCTTTCGCGGCGACCGGAGCCCGTGCCCCCATCATCGGCGGGCTGCACCGGTTCGTCGACGATCGTCGCGACCGGATCGTCCCGCTCGCCCACCAGATCATCGCCGAGGAGAAGCCCAGCCGGTACGACAGCCACCCGCTGACCCGTGAGCGCATCGAGCGCGCCAGGACCCACCCGACGCCGCCCGTCCCGGACGGCGCGGCCCCTGCGCTCACGCTCCTGCCCCGTGACGTCGATGCGATCGAGCGGACAGTGCTGGTCCGCGCCGACGCGCCGCTGTGGACCTGGGACGAGATGTTCCAGCGAGCCCAGGCGATCCACGAGCACCGTCGGGCCGCCGAGCTCGCGCACGACCTCGTCGCCGCAGGAGTCGTCCCGGCGCCCACCCCGCGCGCGATCCTCGAGACGCAGGTGCAGGTGCCCGTCGGCGCCCGCATGCTCGCCGTGCCGCAGCAGCGCACCTTCGACCCCGAGACCATCCGACCCGAGCAGATCCAGCAGCTGCTGTGCACGGCGATCTTCCGGGACCGGCTGCTGGCGTCCGGCGCCCTCCACCTGCAGCCGGACTTCCGGCCCGAGGCGGTCTTCACCGACCAGCATGGGGTCGTCGACATCTCGCAGATCGCGGGCGACGGCGGTCCCGAGGCGACGAAGAGGGTCCTCGCCGAGCTCGAGCGCCGCGGGGCCGACCTCGACACCCCGTACGAGGCACCGACGTCGGCCGACGCGGAGGCGATCCCCGAGGACACCCTGCTGGCCGCTCTCACCAACGGCTCCGGCACGGGCCTGATGCCGCGCGACCTGTGGGTCCTCCCCCAGGGCCTGCTCATCGTGCGCAGCCGCATCAACGGCTTCGCGATGCTCGCGGGCGGCAGCCGCGAGGACCGCCAGGCCGAGCGGATCACCCGGCGCCTCGAGCAGAGGGGCCTGCAGGCCCTGTGCGCGGAGAAGGGGTCGATCTGGATCCCGGCCGAGAGCATCGAGGAGATCAACGTGCGCGGCGGCGGCGTGCGGATCCGCGTCTCCGGGCGCGACAAGGAGCTGAAGGTCAAGCCCGCCCAGTACTCGGCCACGCTCGGCGACATCGGCGAGGCGCTGCAGCACGTGTGCCCCGGCCGGCTGACCACAGGACGCGGGCGCACCCCCGTCGGCGGCGCCTGACCCCGGCCGCTCACCCGGGTCGGGCACGTGTCAGGCGCTGGGCAGGACCAGCTGCTCGAAGCGCTCGCGGATGGTGCGCACGGCATCGGCGACGGGCGTCGCCCAGACGTCCTCGTGGAAGATCTCGACCTCGATCGGCCCGCTGTAGCCGGTCTCCGCGATCATGCGGGTGATCGCGGGGAAGTCGATGAAGCCGTCGCCCATGTACCCGCGGGAGTTCAGGGTCTCGGCGGCCAGCGGCAGGATCCAGTCGCACACCTGGTAGCCCAGCAGGCGTCCGCTCGCGCCCGCGCGGGCGATCGATGCGGGCAGGTCCGGGTCCCACCACACGTGGTAGGTGTCCACGATGGCGCCGACGGCGTCGCTGCCCACCTGCTCTGCGATGTCGAGGGCCTGGGCAGTGGTGGAGACGACGCCGCGGTCGGCCGCGAAGATCGGGTGCATGGGCTCGATCGCGAGGCGCACCCCGGCCTGCTCGGCGTGCGGGGCGAGCTGTGCGATGTTCTCCGCGACCCGCTCCCGGGCGGCCGCGAGGTCCTTGTCCTCATGACTCAGGCCGCCGACGACCAGCACGAGCACGTCGGTGCCGAGCCCCACCGCCTCGTCGATCGCGCGGCGGTTGTCCTCGAGCGCCGCGCGACGGTCGGCAGGGTCGACGGCCGTGAAGAATCCACCGCGGCACAGGCTCGTGACCTGCAGTCCGGCGTCGTCGACCCGACGCCGCAGCTCGGTCAGGCCCGTGGTCCCGACGTCCTGGCGCCACAGGCCGATCCCTCCGACGCCGCCGTCGACGCATGCCGCAAGCACCTCATCGATGGGGGTGGTGCGCACGCTCCAGCGGTTCAGGGAGAGGCGCGGGACGGGTGCGGGGCGCGATGCGGGTGCGGGGCGCGGGACGCTCATGCGAGGACCTCCTGGGGGTCGAAGCCGTGCAGGCGGAGCATCGCGTGCCAGCGCTCGGCTGCCAGGGCCGGGTCCTCGAGGTTCCCGGTGGCCGCGGCGAGCTCGACGATGCGCGAGAGGTGCGGGAGGCTGCGCGCGCTGTGCAGTCCGCCGACCATCTGGAACGCGCGCTGGTGGCCGTTGAGCCAGGACAGGAACGCGACGCCCGCCTTGTAGTGGTAGGTGGGGGCGGCGAACACCTGCCGCGCCAGACGCTCGGCGTCGTCGAGGATCGCGCGGGCACGGGCGGCATCGCCCGCATCCAGAGCCTGGATCGCGGCCGACGCGGCCGGGGCGGTCGCGGCGAAGGCGCCGAGCAGAGCGTGGGAGAAGCCCCCGTCGGCCGAGGTGCTCCGCTGCTCCGAGCCGGCCTCGTCCTCGTCCCCCACGATGAGGTGGGAGAAGTGGAAGTCGTCGCCGGTGAGCATGAGGACGCCCGCGGGCAGGCGGTCGCGCACGGCGACCTCCGCGGCGTCGTCGAGCAGGCTCATCTTGACGCCGCGGATCCGCGAGGGGTCGGCGGCGATGATGCGCAGCAGGGTGTCGGCGGCCTCGGCGGTGTCTGACGAGCCGAAGTAGCCCTCGAGCTGCGGATCGAAGGCGGTGCCGAGCCAGTGCAGCACCACGGGACGACGGGCGTGCTCGAGGACGCGGGCGTAGACCTCCTCGAAATCGGCGGCCGAGCGCGCGGCGCGGGCCAGGTGACGGCTCGCCATCAGCACGGCACCGGCACCGGACTCCTCGGTCGCCGCGAGCTGCTCGCGGTAGGCGTCCACGATCTCGTCGAGCGAGAGCTCCGCCTCCTCCCGGTGGTCGGTCGAGACCCCGGCGACGACGAGGTCGCCGACCTGGGCGTCCCGACCGAACAGCGGGGCGATCGCGGGGTCGGCGAGCGCCTCGCGGGCGGCGTCGGCGCTGCGGGTGATGAGCTCCCGGGTCGCCGCGGGGTCCAGCCCCATGTTCCGCTGCGCGGTGTCCATGGCGTCTGCGACGCCGAGGCCCCAGGACCAGATCGTGCGGCGGAAGCCGAGGGTCGCCTCCCAGTCGATCGCCGCAGGGGCACCCGGGGTGTTGTCGGCGTGGGCGAGCGGGACCACGTGCGAGGCCGCATAGACCACGCGCGAGCGCAGCGGGGAGGCGGGACGGGTGAAGGCGGCCGACGGGGGCAGCGGCGCCGTCGTGAGCCGGCCGTCCTCGCCGAGCAGGGCGAGGCGCCGCGCGGTCTGCTCCGGGTTCTTCTCCACCATGGACCTCACGCTTCCGTGAGCGGCTCGAGGGCGATGCGCCGGCCCTGCGCGGAGCTCTCGAGGCCCGCCTCTGCCAGGCGCACGCCGCGGGCGCCGGCGAGCAGGTCGTAGGGGTAGTCGCGTCCCTCGGCCCAGTGGGCGAGGAAGTCCTCCCACTGCGCCTTGAAGCCGTTGTCGAAGCCGTCGGGCCCGGCGTTGTCGGGGATCTCGTGCCAGTCGGCGCGGTAGTCGTGCGCGTCGGGCACGTCGGGGTTCCAGGTGGGGCGCGGGGTCGCCGCGCGCGGCTGGATCTTCGCTCCCCAGAGGCCGACGACGGCGCTGCCGAGCGTCCCGTCGACCTGGAACTGCACGAGCTCGTCGCGGTCCACGCGCACGTCCCAGCTCGAGTTCATCTGCACGATCGTCCCGCCCTCGAGGCGGAAGACGCCGTAGGCGGAGTCGTCGGCCGTGGCCTCGTAGCGCTCGCCCTTCTCGTCCCAGCGCTCCGGGATGTGCGTCGCGACCTGCGCATACACGTCCTCGATGCGGCCGAAGAGGTTCTCGATGACGTAGTTCCAGTGGGGGAACATGTCCGCGACGATGCCGCCGCCGTCCTCGGCGCGGTAGTTCCAGGAGGGACGCTGCGGGCTCTGCCCGTCGCCCTCGAACACCCAGTAGCCGAACTCGCCGCGCACCGAGAGGATCCGCCCGAAGAAGCCCGCCTCGATGAGGCGGCGCAGCTTGAGGAGGCCGGGCAGGTAGAGCTTGTCGTGGACGACGCCGCTGACCACGCCCGCGGCCTTCGCCTCCCGGGCGAGCGCGAGGGCGTCGTCGAGGGAGTCGGCCGTGGGCTTCTCCGTGTAGATGGCCTTGCCGGCGGCGATCGCCGTGCGGATGTTCGCGACCCGCAGGTTCGTGACCAGGGCGTCGAAGTAGATCTCGAAGCGATCGTCTGCGAGCGCGGCGTCGAGGTCGGTGGTCCACTCGGTCAGGCCGTGGCGCTCGGCGATCGTGCGCAGCTTCTCCTCGTTGCGGCCGACGAGCAGCAGGTCGGGCACGAGGCGGGTGCCGTCGGCGAGCTCGACGCCGCCCTGCTCGCGGATCGCCAGCAGGGAGCGCACGAGGTGCTGGCGGTAGCCCATGCGTCCGCTCGCGCCGTTGACGATGATGCCGATGCGTCGCTCTGTCATGGAGGTCTCCTGGTGTCCGGCGGCGGTGCCGGGTCGGGTGCGTCGGGGCGGCGACCGTCGAGGCATCGCGAGCGCGATGCGGGTAACCGCTTTCCCGCATCGTAGACCATAGGCGGGGCGGGGTGTCGAGGATGAGGGCGCTGCGGGCGCCAGGGCGCGGCCCCCGCCCCCTCAGGGCCGAACCGTCGACGCCGGCTCGACGGGGAGCCTCAGACCGTCGAGCCGCGCACCTCGAGGCGGGGCGGCACGACCACGCGGCGCTCGGCGACCTCGCGCCCTTCGATGAGATCCAGGAGCATGCGGCCGGCGCTGCGTCCGACGTCCCACAGGCACAGATCGATCGTGGTCAGGGGAGGCCGGGCGGCGAGCGCCATGACGTCCCAGTTGTCGAACCCGGTGACGGCGACCTCGCCCGGGACGCTCGTGCCGTGATCCCGCAGCCGGTCCAGCACCCCGCGCGCCACCTGATCGGAGCCGCAGCAGACGGCGTCGAAGGAGAGCCCCGACGCGAGGGCGAGGTCGACGGCGCGCCGCCCCCACTCCTCGCTCCACTCGCCGAACATCGCCTGACCGACCAGGGCGTCGCCGAGGACACCCGCGACGACCTCCGCCCGGACGGTCGCCGAGTGATGGCGGCGCGGTCCCGTGACGTGCAGGACCCGGGTGCGGCCGATCGCCAGCAGGTGCTCCGCGACCATCCGCGCACCGGCGCTCTCGTCGCTCAGCACGGCGGGTCGGTCCCGGTCCGACGAGGGCGCGAAGGCATGCACGACCGGGATGTCGATGTCCACCGGCGGGCGCTCGTCCGTGGTGCGACCCGTCACGACGAGGCCGTCCACGCGCCGACCGCGCAGCGAGCGCAGGAGGTGCTCCTCGCGGGCGGGGTCGTCACGGGTGTCGGCGAGGATCACCGCCATGCGTCCGACGGCGAGCGCGTCCTCGGCACCCATGAGGATCGGCAGCGTGAAGCGGCCGAAGGTGTCCGTGGTCAGGAAGCCGACGGTGAAGGTGCGGCCGCTCGAGAGCCCGCGCCCGCGGGAGTCGGCGACGAAGCCCAGTCGGTCCGCGACCTCCTGGACGTGCCGGCGCGTCTCGGCCCGCAGGCTGCCGGTCCCGTTGAGGGCCTTCGAGACGGTCCCCACGGAAACTCCCGCAGCGCGCGCGACATCGCCGATCTTCACGACGGGCGGGACGGAGGAGTGCGCAGACATGCAGGAACTGTACGTCAGGGGGCTTGCGTCCGCGGCGAGGCGCCTCGCATACTGTGACGCGAGGCAAACGTTTGCCTAGTTTCCCACCGCTCGAAGGAGAGCACTCATGACGCAGCCGTCCGGCTCCGCCGCCCCCAGCCGACCCGATCCTGCCGCCGCGCAGACGGCGCGCCCGGCGCCCGCCCTCGCCGCCCCGGTGCGCCCCACCC